>NZ_JBEOWS010000015.1:0-58252 GCF_040296125.1 Streptomyces sp. NPDC002265
GGTGAGGATCATGAGGTCGGCCCACGAGATGCTCTGGCCGTACTTCTTCTTGACCGGCCACAGCAGACGGCGGGCCTTGTCGAGGTTGCCGTTGTCCGGCCAGCTGTTGAGCGGGGCGAAGCGCTGCTGCCCGGCGCCCGCGCCGCCACGGCCGTCGCTGATCCGGTAGGTGCCCGCGCTGTGCCAGGCCATCCGGATCATGAGCGGGCCGTAGTTGCCGAAGTCGGCCGGCCACCAGTCCTGCGAGTCCGTGAGCACCTCGGCGATGTCCCGCTTCACGGCGGCGAGGTCGAGGCTCTCGAACGCCTCGGCGTAGTCGAAGTCCTCGCCGAGCGGGTTCGCCACGGCGGGGTTCTTGGCAAGGATCTTCAGATTGAGCCGTTCCGGCCACCACTGGCGGTTTCCACCGCCCTGCGTCGGGTGCGCGGCGCGCTCGTGCGCAACCGGGCAACCACCTGCGCCCCCGGACTTCGCGTCGGTGACGATTGCGTCGTGGTTCTCGGACATGGGATGGGAATCCTTCCGGATGGGCGGATCACTGTGCTCAGGGGCCGCGGGAGGAGGGACGTACGGGACACCGACTCCCGTAGAGCTGCGGTGAGCGCGAGAAAAGCCTCGCACAGTCACTGCCTCCGCTCCTGTCGTGCTGGTGTCCTTCTGTCCCTTGGCCAGCGCCTGATCCGATCCTACAATGGACAGAGTCTTAGTCAAGAAGCACACTAAACCCATATCCGATAGGAACCCGGATGTCCACTGGTAAAATCCCGGGTGTCCCACCGAACGTGAATAGGTGAACCGATATGAGTGACCTGCTGGAGCGACTGCGAGGCCGTGGCTGGCGGATGACCTCCCAGCGGCGTGTCGTTGCGGAGGTCCTCGACGGCGACCACGTGCACCTCACCGCTGACGAGGTGCACGCCCGTGCTGCCCAGCGGCTGCCCGAGATCTCCCGCGCGACCGTCTACAACACGCTCGGCGAGATGGTCACCCTCGGCGAGGTCATAGAGGTCTCGACCGACGGCCGCGCCAAGCGGTACGACCCCAACGCGCACCGGCCGCACCATCACCTCGTGTGCTCCAACTGCGGCACCATCCGCGACGTCCATCCCACCGGCGACCCGCTGGCCGACCTTCCGGCGGTGGAACGGTTCGGCTTCACGGTCTCCGAGGTCGAGGTCACCTACCGGGGACTGTGCCCCGCCTGCGCCTAGGGTCTGTCCGAGTGGGGTGAGCGGGGTGCGGGGCACGTCGACCGGATGATGCCCGTCCCCGGGCCCCGGTCAGTCTCACTCGTTCGTGTCTCGTCCCACGCCGGTGCTCCGGGTAGAGCACCAGGCGGAGGCGATCCATGGAAGAGACCGCGTTGCGTCCCAAACCGATGCCCGGGCGGAAGCCGCCGGGCGCTGCCGGGCCCGAGGACGGCACCCGGCGCCCGCGTACCGCGCGCCGTCGCGGCCGACGGCTCACGACCCTGCTGTCCGGCCTGCTCCTGGGGACGGCGCTGGTGCTGTCCGGGGTGGGACTCGGGACGGTGGGGGCCACGGTGATCAGCATGGGCAAGCTCGCCGAGCTCCAGCGCAGGGCGGCGGGCTCCCACGGCCCGGGAACAGCCGGCCCCGAGCCCGCCGCGGGCCGCTCCGGTGCCGCCGTGTCGCCGGTGGCACCGGCATCCCTGCCGCCCACCGCTCCCACGGCGACCCTCGGCGTCGAGGCGGTCGACGCCGGCCGGCCCGGGGCGCTGGTCGTCGGCGTCCACGTCCCAGGCCCCGGGTACCGGGCGGGGCTGGTCCGCGGAGACGTGCTGCTCGCCTTCGGCCGGACCCGGATCGGCTCGGCGGCCGACCTCGCGCACGCCGTCGCCCGCGCCCGCCCCGGCCGGGAGGTCACCCTGACCGTCCGGCACCACAACGGTGGCCACCAGCGGCTGAGGGCCGTCCCGGGTGTCGTCACCTGACGCGCTGTCCGACGACGTGTTGTCTGATGACGCGCTGTCCGACGACGTGCTGTCCGACGACGTGCTGTCCGACGTCGCTGCCTCGGCATTTCGCCGTACGAGCCGACCGGATCTCGCCGTACGAGCCGACCGGCGGACACGGTCAGGTCGACGCGGCACGGTCGGCGCGGGCAGGACCGGACCGGGTGCGGCCTCGGGCGCGCGCCGGGTCGGCGGTGGGTGGGGGAAGGTCGAGCGGTGGCTCCCGCCGGAACACGGTGGACGAGTGTGGGCCGACCGGCTCGCGCGGGCCCCTCCGGCCGGGCAGGATGCTGCCCGTAGTCCCTCTTCGTCCGCCCAGGGAGGCCCGGATGACCGGCAGCACGGCCGCGCGCTTCACCGCCGACGACTACAGAGCCCGGATGGACCGGGCCGCCGGCGCCGCGGCGGAAGCCGGGCTGGCCGGGCTCCTGGTGGCACCGGGCCCCGACCTCGTCTGGCTCACCGGGTACGCGCCGCCCGCGGCCACCGAGCGGCTCACCCTGCTCGTCCTCGCCGCCGGTCAGGATCCCGTCCTCGTCGTCCCCACCCTGGAGGCCCCCGACGCCGCCAAGGCCACGGGGGCGCCCGTCCTGGCGCTGCGCGACTGGACCGACGGCAAGGACCCCTACGCGCTCACCGCGGGCCTCCTCGACTCCACCGGAACCTTCGGGATCAGCGACAACGCCTGGGCGCTGCATCTGCTCGCCCTGCAAAGAGCGCTGCCCGGCACCTCGTACGTCTCCCTCACCGACGACCTGCCGATGCTGCGCGCCGTCAAGGACCCGGCGGAGCTGGAGCTGCTGGCCGCCGCGGGCGCGGCCGCGGACGCGACGTTCGAGGAGATCCGCGACGTCCGCTTCGCCGGCCGCCGGGAGTCCGACGTCGCCGCCGACCTCGCGGGCCTGCTGCGCCGCCACGGTCACTCCCAGGTCGACTTCACCATCGTCGCCTCGGGACCGAACGGCGCCAACCCGCACCACGAGGTGGGCGACCGGGTCATCGAGCGCGGCGACATGGTCGTCCTCGACTTCGGCGGCCTCAAGGACGGCTACGGCTCCGACACCAGCCGCACGGTCCACGTGGGCGAGCCCACCGACGAGGAACGGACGGTCCACGACCTCGTGCGCGCGGCCCAGGAGGCGGGCGTCCGGGCCGTGCGGCCGGGTGTCGCCTGCCAGGAGGTCGACCGGGCCGCCCGCAAGGTCATCGAGGACGCCGGGTACGGCCCGTACTTCATCCACCGCACCGGCCACGGCATCGGCGTCACCACCCATGAGCCGCCGTACATGATCGAGGGCGAGGAACAGCCCCTGGTCCCCGGCATGTGCTTCTCCGTCGAACCCGGCATCTACCTGCCCGGCCGCTTCGGGGTGCGCATCGAGGACATCGTGACGGTGACCGAGGACGGCGGCCGCCGCCTCAACGACACGACCCGGGAGATGGTCGTCGTGGACTGACGGCCCGGTCCGCAGGACCTCCAGGAAACCCGTGAGACGACACCCCCGAGCGACGGCGCGGCCCATGACCCAGGCACCGACACCGACCGCGGACACCGTCCGCCGACTGGTCCGTTCCCTGACGAAGGAGGGCGAGGAGGGCACGACGGCCGAGGCGGGCACCGGCGCGCGGGACGCCGCCGGACCCGACGTCCGGCCCGTCGCCGAGACCGGGTCCACCACGTGGTGGGTCGGCTCCCGCCATGTGCTGCGGCTCGCCACCGACCGTGAGGCGACCGCCCGGCGCCGTCGTGAACTGCGCCTGCGCGATCTCGTCCGCCCCCATGTCCCGGTCGCCGTACCCGTCAGCGCGGCGCACGGCGACTGGGCGCCCGGACTCGCCTACACGCTGGACACCAAGGTGCCCGGCGGTACCGCCGAGGAGCACGAGGTGTCGGCCGTCGGCGAGGCCGACCTGGCCGGGCTGCTCACCGGGATGCGCGAGGTGCCGGCCCGGCAGATCGAGATCCTCGGCGTACCGCACGCCCCGGCCCGCTCGCTGGAGGCGCTGCGCCGGATGGCCGTACCGGCCGCAGAACTCCTGCGCGCCACCGACGAGTTCGACGC
Organism: Streptomyces sp. NPDC002265; assembly: GCF_040296125.1. NCBI lineage: Bacteria > Bacillati > Actinomycetota > Actinomycetes > Kitasatosporales > Streptomycetaceae > Streptomyces > Streptomyces sp. NPDC002265. Next base: position 4,039 of record NZ_JBEOWS010000015.1, read on the forward strand.
CGCTCTGCTGCACCAGCTCACCCCGCAGGGGGCGGCCCAGCTCGCCGCCCAGCCCGGCACGGCCGTCCTCGTCCACCACGGTCTGCGCGGCGAGCACCTCGTGGTCAGTGCCGACGGCCGGGTGCGCGGGGTCCTGGACTGGACCCACGCGGTCGTCGGCGACCCCGCGGAGGACATCGCCGGACTCGCGCTCGCCGTCGGCTCCCCCGCCGCCGTGCGGGCCGCGACCCTCGCCGGCTACGGCGCCCGCAGCTGCCTGCGCGGCCTGTGGCTGGCCCGCTGCGACACGGTCCTCGCGCTGGCCGAACGGCTGGACGGCCGCAGCGACAGTCCGCTGCCGCTGCTGCGCACGCAGCTGCGCCGCGCCTGGGAGGCGATCCTGCTGGAGCGCGTGACGGAGTTCCGCGAGGAGGGTCCGGACGACACGGAACAGCCCTGACGCGCCGCCGAGCCCCGAAGTCGCGGACAAGACCCCCAGGCGGCGACCGGGCCTCCGCGCGACCGGGCCTCCGCGAGACGGGGTCTCCGCGAGACCGGACCTCCGGGGCCGTGTCCCGGCTCCCGGGCGGCTGCCCCGCCCGCTCCGTCAGCTCTGTTCCGGCAGCACTCAGCTCTGTTCCAGCACCACGCACGACTCCCCGGGCACCAGCAGGACCCCGTCCGTCCCCGGCTGCTCCACCGGTTCCCACGCGGCGAGCACCCGGGCCGGGCGGGTGCCCAGCGGGATCGCCGCCGGCTCCTTGCCGAGGTTCACCGCCACGCGTACGTCACCGCGGCGGAAGGCGAGCCAGCGGCCCTCCTCGTCGTACGCCACCTTCGTGTCCGCGAGGTCGGGGTCGGTGAGGTCCGGATGGGTGTGCCGCAGGGCGACGAGACGGCGGTACCAGTCCAGTACCCGCGCGTGCGGCGGGCGCTCCGGCTCGGACCAGTCCAGACAGGAGCGGTCGCGGGTCGCCGGGTCCTGCGGATCGGGCACGTCCTCCTCGGCCCAGCCGTGCGCCGTGAACTCCCGGCGCCTGCCCCGGCGTACCGCCTCGGCGAGTTCGGGATCGGTGTGGTCGGTGAAGAACTGCCAGGGCGTGCCCGCCGCCCACTCCTCGCCCATGAACAGCATCGGCGTGAAGGGGGCCGTCAGGGTCAGCGCCGCGGCGCAGGCCAGCAGCCCGGGGGAGAGCACGGCCGCCAGCCGGTCGCCCTGGGCGCGGTTGCCGACCTGGTCGTGGGTCTGGCTGTAGCCGACGAGCCGGTGCGCGGCCACCCGGCCGCGGTCCAGGGCGCGGCCGTGGTGCCTGCCCCGGAAGCTGGAGTACGTGCCGTCGTGGAAGAAGCCGCCGGTGAGCGTCTTGGCCAGGGCCGCGAGCGGGGCGCGCGCGAAGTCCGCGTAGTAGCCCTGGGACTCGCCGGTCAGCGCGGTGTGCAGGGCGTGGTGGAAGTCGTCGCTCCACTGCGCGTGCAGGCCGAGGCCGCCCTCCGCGCGCGCGGTGACCACGCGCGGGTCGTTCAGGTCCGACTCGGCGATCAGGAACAGCGGCCGGCCCGTGTCGGCGCCGAGATGGTCCACCGCCCGCGACAGCTCCTCCAGGAAGTGGCACGCGCGCGTGTCCGCCAGCGCGTGCACCGCGTCCAGCCGCAGCCCGTCGATCCGGTAGTCCCGCAGCCACGCCAGCGCGCTGCCGAGCAGGAAGGCGCGCACCTCGTCCGAGCCGGGCCCGTCGAGGTTGACCGCGGCACCCCAGGGGGTGTGGTGCCGGTCGGTGAAGTACGGGCCGAACGCGGGCAGGTGATTGCCCGACGGGCCCAGATGGTTGTGCACCACGTCCAGGATCACCCCGAGCCCGAGCCCATGGGCCCGGTCCACGAACCTGCGCAGCGCCTCGGGGCCGCCGTACGGCTCGTGCACCGCCCACAGCGACACCCCCTCGTACCCCCAGCCGTGCCGGCCGGGGAAGGGGCACAGGGGCATCAACTCGACGTGGGTGATCCCCAGTTCCACCAGATGGCCGAGCCGCTCGGCGGCCGCGTCGAGGGTGCCCTCCGGCGTGTACGTGCCCACGTGCAGCTCGTACAGCACGGCCCCCGGCAGCGGACGGCCGGCCCACTCGGTGTGCCAGGCGTACCGCCCGTGATCGACGACGGCGCTCAGCCCGTCCGGGCCGTCGGGCTGGCGGCGGGAGCGCGGATCGGGCAGCACGGGGCCGTCGTCCAGCGCAAACCCGTACCGCGTGCCGTCGGCCGCCTTCGCCTCGCCGCTCCACCAGCCGCCGCGCGCCGGATCGCGTTCCAACGCGCGCGTGACTCCGCCGCAATGGAGCGTCACCCGGTCGGCCTGCGGTGCCCACACCTCGAACTGCACGGACGGTTCCCCTTCGTCTGCTCACCGTGATGTAGCCCGTCCATGGTCCTTCAAACACGATCAATCCGCCTTTGAATGCTCCCTTTTGCGGGGGGTGTCGTCCAGGTGCACACACGGGAGAGCCGTTTCTGTGTTTTCTGGACACCCGGGGTTCACTGACCGACAATCACGAGCGTGACGTCGTCCTTCGAGTTCCACACGTACCCCGCGCGGCTGTCCGACGCGGAGCGCGACCGGGCGCTGGAGGTGTTGCGCGACGGCGCCGCCAAGGGGCGGCTCTCGCACGACACCTTCGTCCGGCGCATGGAACTGGCGCTGGCCGCGCGCCGCTCCGACGAACTCGCCGCGCTCACCGCCGACCTGCCCACGGAGAGCCGTTTCGCGCGCGCGGTGTTCGGCACCGTCGAGGCGGTCTCGGGCTTCACCGTACGACTGCGCCGGGCCTGGCAGGCCGAGAAGCTGCCCAAGCTGCTGCTGCCGCACCCGGGAGCCTCGCACGCGCTGCGGATAGGCCGGGACCCCGCCAGCGGACTGCGGCTCACCCATGAGACGGTCTCGCGCGTGCACGCCGAACTCAGCCGCCAGGGCGGCATGTGGGTGCTGCGCGACCTCGGCTCGACCAACGGCACGACGGTGAACGGGCGCCGGGTGATCGGCGCGGCCGTCGTCCGCGAGGGCGACCAGATCGGCTTCGGGAGCATCGCGTTCCGGCTCGCGGCCGACTGAGGGCCCCGGACCGACGCGGGCGCCGCCCTGCCGTCAGATCGTGCATTCCCTTGCGTACCGCGGTGTTGACGTACCCGGCGAGCCATGACTGACTGTGCTTACACCATGTACACCAGGTGAACCGACGGCACCACATTGTGGAGGTGTGCCCTGCCGCCACTCCTCCGCTACCCGACCGTGGACGAACTGGGCACCCGGGCCGCCGCACTCGTCGCCCGACGCCCCCAGGACGCCCGGCTGCGCCGGATCGGGACGTCCCGCGCGGGAACACCCCTGTGGCTGCTGTCCGTCGGGCACGGCACCCGCCAGGCCCTGGTGGTCGCCGGACCGCACGCAAACGAGCCGGTGGGCGGCGCGACCGCGCTGCGCGTGGCCGAACGCGTCCTGGCCGAACCCCGCCTCGCCGACGGCGCGGACACCACCTGGAACCTGCTGCTGTGCCTGGACCCCGACGGTCTACGCCGCAACGAGGGCTGGCTGTCCGGCCCTTACACCCTGGGCAACTATTTCCGGAATTTCTTCCGTCCCGGCTTCCTCGAACAGCCCGAGTGGCTGCCCGACGGCGCGGAGGCCGCCACGCTCCCCGAGACGCGTGCGCTGCTGAGCGTCCAGGACGAACTGAAACCTTTCTTCCAGTGCTCCCTGCACGGTGTCGACGTCGGCGGCGGCTTCGTCGAGCTGACCCGCGACCTGCCGGGCCTGGACCGGCGCCTCGCGCACACCGCGGCCCGGCTCGGCATCCCGCGCGAACTCGGTCCCTACGACACCCTGTACTGGCCCGGACTCGGTCCCGCCGTCTACCGGATCCCGCCGCCGAGCCGGGGCGACCTGGCCGCGGCCATCACCGAGGCCGCCGTCGAGTCCACCTGGTTCCACCCGCACCGGCACGGCACGGTCACCGCCGTGATCGAGGCCCCCATGTGGGGCGTGGCCGGCGTCGAGGACGGCTCCCGGCCCGCCGACCCGGACGAGGCGCTGCGCACGGTCAGCCGCACGCTGCGCCACGACGCCGGGCTCCTGGACCTGATCCTCGCCCGGGTCCGGCCCCGGCTCGGGGACTCACCGGACGTGGCGCGCCTGCTCGCACCGGTCGACGACTATTTACTGGTCTGTCCCGGCCTGGCCGACGCGTGGGACCCCGACATCCGTGAGGGACGCCCCCTGCCGGTCCTGCGCGCCGCCCATCTCGCCGCCCTGCGGATCGCCGGACGGCGGCTCGCCCTGCGTACGGCGGGGCTGCTGCACCAGCTGGTGCGGGGCGCCGACGGCGATCCGGACGACGCGCTGGAGGAGCTGGACCGGGTCATCGACGAGTGGTGCGCCGACTACCGCGACGGCTGCGGGGCCCGCTGGATCCCGGTCGCCCGCCAGGTGGAGTACCAGTCGCGCGTGGTGCTCGCCACGTTCGAGCTGGCCGCGGCGCACGCGCGCGAGGAGTCCCGTTCGGGTGAGCGGGACTGGTGTCAGGAGACGGCCGTGCCGATGCCTCTTGAATGACGCACACGAACCACGCGACGCACACGAAGCACGACCGGCACGCGGACCGCATGAGTCACGACCGGCACGCGCCGTACCAGGGGAACAGGGCACGTACGGCGTACGCGGCGCGCGGCGCCCTCCTGACGGCCACCGCCCTGCTCGCGGTCGGCGCGTCGGCTCCGGCGGCCGCCCGGGACGTCCGCTCGGGCGACTGGCTCGTGCTCACCGTCACCCGGGGCGACGGCGCCCGCCCGGGTGACACCCGCGGCGCCCTGCTGCTGTGCGACCCGCCCCGGGGGCACGCGCACGCCGCACAGGCCTGCGCGCGGCTCGCCTCGGCGAAGGGCGACATCGGCGCCCTCACGCCGGCGGACGGCTTCTGCACGATGGTGTACGCCCCGGTGACCGCTCACGCGCGCGGGGAGTGGGGCGGGCGGCCGGTCGAGTTCACGCGGACCTTCGCCAACTCCTGCGTGCTGGCCGCGTGGACCGGCCCGGTGTTCGCGCTGGACTAGTGCCGCGGCACCAGTGACCGGGGTGCGTGGCGCGGGCCGTCTCACCCGTCGCGGTCGCGCGCGTGCAGCGCGGCCGCGACGACGGTACGGGACTGGTGCTCGACCTGGTGCTCCAAAGGCACCCAGCGGGCGCGGAACCGTACCGCGAAGGCCTCGCTCCAGGCCGCCACGAGCTGTTCGAGACGCGGCGCCGCACGGTCGTCGTTCTCCTGGAGGACCCGCAGCAGCATCGCCGCCGAACGCATCGGCAGCCGGCGGGCGAACGCGTCGACGCTGCCGACGTACGCCATCGTGGTGTCGGCCGGCGGCGTGTGGATCCAGTCCTCGACCAGGCCCGGCACCAGCTCCAGCACCCAGCGCGCGGCCCGCAGCAGCGGCCCGTCCACACCGGGCAGACGAGGCAGGGCCTCGGCGAGCACCTGATCCACCTCCGCGGCGTCGCGCCGCAGCCGGGCCGCCAGGCGCCGGATCGCGGCCGCGGGAGCCGGGTGCGGCGCACGGTCGTCCACCAGGTCGCTCGCCCACATCGGCACCTCGACGACGGCCGTCAGACCGCCGTACTGGTGGGCGTGGTACCAGGTGCTGTGCCGTGCGTCGTCCGGCATGCTCGGGTACGCGGCGCCCGCGCCGGGCGCGGGCATCACATGCACCCCGGGCCCGCTGGCCGGCCAGCCCGCGGCGTCGGAGGCGCCCGTCTCCACCGGGATGTGCAGCTCGGCCGCGGACTTGGCGAACGGCTCCGCCAGGCCGGGGATGTCCTTCGTCAGCTGTATCCAGCTGCCGCCCAGGTCGGTGCCGTGCAGGGAGATCTGGAGATAGGGCCGCAGCTCGTCGATGACCCTGGTCAGGGTGCGGGTCTCGGGCGGCAGCCGGTCGGGCGGCAGCACGGACGGCGACCACTCCGGCTGCTCCGGTCCGGCGGGCCGGAAGAAGCCGAGGTGGTAGTCGAACAGACTGCGTGGCGTCGGCGTCACGTGCAGGCTCGCCCCGTCGGGGTCCGCGCACAGCAGGAAGTGCCAGGAGGTGTCGGCCCGCAGCTCCTGGTCGTGCAGCACCCGTGCGGCGAGGGCCAGCAGCGTGGAACCGCCGACCGGTTCGTTCGCGTGGGCCCCCGCGACGACGAGGACGGCGCGCCGGGCGTGGCCCATGGACAGCAGATGCAGCGGTCGGCCACCACGCGAGACGCCCACCTGCCGCAGCGTGCACAGGCCGGGCCGGTGGGCGGCCAACGCCGCCGCGGACTCGACCAGTTCGGGAACGCTGGGGTAACGCTGCTCCGGCAGGAGACTCACCCCCGATAGGTCCGCCCTGCTTCGCATCCGCAGTACCCCATGGACTCTGTGGACTGTCAAGGACGCGCGGCGGGCCCTCCTCGGATCGTCCGCTTCCCCGCCGGATCTCCCGGATCTCCGCCGGATCCCCGCGCTCCGCCGGCCGGGGTCCGACCCGGCCCCGGCGCTCCCCGGCCCGCCGCAGCCCGTCCGCGCCGACCGTCACACCTCGCCCGCGCCGCCCTCGCCCGCGCCGCCCTCGCCGGCGGCCCCCTCGGCCGTCCCTGCCGCTTCTGCCGTGCCTGCCGTCGCCGGCGTCTCTGCCGCCTCCTCCGCCGCCCCCGTCTCCGCCGTCTCTGCCGCCGCCCCCGTCTCCGCCGTCTCTGCCGGTTCCGTCGTGCCCGCCGCTCCGGCCGGTTGCTCCGTGTCGATCCGTTCCAGCAGCGCCACCGGCCGTTCGGCGAAGAGGTCCGCCACGCGCGTGTGCCCCGCGAACTCCCGGCCGGGCGCCAGCAGATCGGCCCACCGCCCGGGCGGCAGGGACAGCAGGGTGTCCCGCCAGCCGCCCGCCTCGGTGAGCCGCAGCGACAGCCGGGTCGCCGCCGTCACGACCGTCGCCGAGCGGACGAACGCCACACAGTGCGCCGCCGCCGAGCCCCGCGCGGCCAGCGGGGCGTACGTCGCCGCGTCCCCGAACAGCTCGGGCCGCCGCCTGCGCAGCCGCAGCGCGGCCACGGTCAGCGCGCCCTTCTCCCCGGGATCCGCGGGCGGGAACCGCACCGGCCGCCGGTTGTCCGGATCGACCAGCGCCCGGTACTCGGCCTCCGTGCCCTGGTACAGATCGGGGACGCCGGGCATCGTCAGATGGACCAGGGCCGTACCCAGCACGTTCGCGCGCAGATGCGGCTCCAGGGCGTCCCGGAAGGCGGCCACCCGCTCGCCCGGCGCCCCGCAGGGCCCCACCGCGACGAACCGTGCCACGCGTTCCTCGTACGAGGGGTCCTGCTCGGTCCAGCTCGTGTACAGGCCGGCCTCCCGCACCTGCTTCAGCAGCGCCTGGTCGACACGTTCCGGAGCTGCGGGCCCGAGCCCGAACACCGTCTGCCAGGCCGCCCACGCCAGCTGGGGGTCCGGGCCGCCGTCGCTGTCGGGGGTCAACTCGGCCAGCAGGTCGGCCCAGGGCCCGGGGCACTCGGTCAGCACGGCGAGGGCCGCCCGGACATCGGCGCTGCGCTTGGTGTCATGGGTCGTCACCACGCTGCCGCCGACCGGCCAGTCGCGCTGCACGCGTGCGCAGTGGGCGTGGAAGTCCGCCGGGGACACGGCCGGACGCCCGGGGTTGGCACCGACCTCGGTCCCCGACAGCAGCGGCACATAGCGGTAGAACGCGGTGTCCTCGACGGACTTGGCGCGCAGCGCGGACGCCGTCTGCGCGAAGCGCGTACGGAACTCGGCCTGACCCGGCCCGTCCCCGTGCCGTCCGAGTACGAGATCCCGTACGACATCGACCGCACCGCCCTCCTCGGGCACGACGAAGGCGCGCAGGGCCTCGGCCGCGGCCGTCTCGGTGACGACGGCCGCCGCGTCGCCCGAGGCGTAGGGCCGGTAGACCTCCAGCCGGACGAGCAGTTCCCGCAGCGCGGTCCGCAGGGCCCAGGGCGCCCGGTCGCGCAGCGCGGGGTCCGGTGCCGTCGCGCACACCCGGACCGCGACCCGGGTCAGCCGGTCGACCTCGGCGGCCAGCTCGTGCGACAGCACCCGGTAGGCGGCCCGCCGTACCGTCGCCGCCCAGTCGCCGCCCCGGTCGGTCTGCGGGGCCGCGAACCGTCGGTAGTGGGCCAGGAGTTCCCCGGTCCCCGCCGGATCCGTGAAGAGGCCGTCGACGTGCCGCAGGGCGTCGTAGCCGGTGGTGCCGGCCACGGGCCAGGAGGCGGGCAGTTGCTCCCCGTCCGCCAGGATCTTCTCCACGACCGTCCAGCGGCCGCCGGTCGCCTCGTGCAGCCGCGCCAGATAGCCGTCGGGGTCGGCGAGCCCGTCGGGGTGGTCCACCCGCAGGCCGTCGACCACCTCCTCGTGGAGCAGCTGGAGGATCTTGGCGTGGGTGGCCTCGAAGACCTCCGGGTCCTCCACCCGTACCCCGACGAGCTCGGAGATGCTGAAGAAACGCCGGTAGTTGAGCTCGGTACGGGCCAGCCGCCACCACGCGGGGCGGTACCACTGGGCGTCCAGGAGCTGCGGCAGAGGCAGCTCCTCGGTGCCCTCCCGCAGCGGCAGCACCTGGTCGTGGTAGCGCAGGACGTCGCCGTCGACCTCCAGGTGCCCGATCTCCGCGCCGAGCGGTCCGCCGAGCACGGGCAGCAGCACCTGCCCGTCCTGTGCCTCCCAGTCGATGTCGAACCAGCGCGCGTACGGCGACTTCGGTCCCTCCCGCAGCACCTCCCACAAGGCCCGGTTGTACCGGGGAGCCATGGCCATGTGGTTGGGCACGATGTCCACCACCAGGCCGAGACCGTGCTCGCGCGCGGTGCGCGACAGCGCGCGCAGCCCGTCCTCGCCGCCCAGTTCGTCCCGTACGCGCGCGTGGTCGACGACGTCGTAGCCGTGCGTCGAGCCCGGCACGGCCTCCAGGACGGGCGACAGGTGCACATGCGAGACGCCGAGCGAGGCCAGGTACGGCACGACCTCCGCCGCTGCCCCGAACGGGAACTCGGGCTGCAGCTGCAACCGGTAGGTGGCGGTGGGCACCGTCGGGTCGGGTCGCTCAGGTGTCATGGCACCTACGTACCCGCCCCGCGGCCTTTCGTGTCATCGCCGCACCCGGCTCCGCCCGTACGCCCCCGCCGGAGCGCCGCCCGCGGTCCGTCTAGGTGGGCCGCCGCAGGACCGTCAGGCTGCGGTCGAGCAGGGGCAGCCGGTCCCCGGCCCGCACCTTCTCGCCCGTCTGCGGCGCCACCCCCTCCGGGAGGGCCGTGTCGACCACGACCTGCCACTGCTGCCCGTGGTCGACCGGAACCACGAACTCCAGCTGCTTGGCCGAGGCATTGAACATCAGCAGGAAGGAGTCGTCGGCGATGCGCTCCCCGCGCGGGCCCGGCTCGGAGATCGCGTTGCCGTTGAGGAACACGGTGAGCGCCGACGCCTGCGCCGAGTCCCAGTCCCGCTGGGTCATCTCCTTGCCCTCCGGGGTGAACCAGGCGATGTCCGACAGCTCGTCGTGGGTGCCCTCCACCGGCCGGCCGTGGAAGAAGCGCCGCCTGCGGAAGACCGGATGGTCCTTGCGCAGCCGCACCAGCGCCCGGGTGAAGTCCAGCAGCCCGCCGTCCCCGGCGTCGGTGTCGGTGTCGGTGTCGGTGCCGGGCCACTTCACCCAGGCCAGCTCGCTGTCCTGGCAGTAGGCGTTGTTGTTGCCGCGCTGGGTGCGCGCGACCTCGTCGCCGTGGCTGATCATCGGCACGCCCTGGGAGAGCATCAGCGTGGCGACGAAGTTGCGCATCTGGCGTTCCCGCAGCGCCAGCACGGCGGGGTCGTCCGTCTCGCCCTCCACCCCGCAGTTCCAGGACCGGTTGTGGCTCTCGCCGTCCCGGTTGTCCTCGCCGTTGGCGTGGTTGTGCTTGTCGTCGTACGACACCAGGTCGTGCAGGGTGAAGCCGTCGTGGCAGGTCACGAAGTTGATCGAGGCCAGCGGGCGCCGTCCGTCGTCCTGGTACAGGTCGGACGAGCCGGTCAGCCGCGAGGCGAACTCCGCGACCGCGCGGGGCTCGCCGCGCCACAGGTCCCGCACGGTGTCGCGGTACTTGCCGTTCCACTCGGTCCACAGCGGCGGGAAGTTGCCCACCTGGTAGCCGCCCTCGCCGACGTCCCAGGGCTCGGCGATCAGCTTGACCTGGGAGACCACCGGGTCCTGCTGCACCAGGTCGAAGAACGAGGACAGCCGGTCCACCTCGTGGAACTGCCGCGCCAGCGTCGCCGCCAGATCGAAGCGGAAGCCGTCGACGTGCATCTCGGTGACCCAGTAGCGCAGCGAGTCCATGATCAGCTGGAGCACGTGCGGGGACCGCATCAGCAGCGAGTTCCCCGTGCCCGTCGTGTCCATGTAGTAGCGGGGATCGTCGGCCAGCCGGTAGTACGACGGGTTGTCCAGACCCCGGAAGGACAGCGTCGGACCCAGATGGTTGCCCTCGGCGGTGTGGTTGTAGACCACGTCGAGGATCACCTCGATGCCGGCCTCGTGCAGTGCCCGTACCGCCGACTTGAACTCCAGGACCTGCTGCCCGCGGTCGCCCCAGGAGGCGTAGGCGTTGTGCGGGGCGAAGAAGCCGATCGTGTTGTAGCCCCAGTAGTTGTTCAGGCCCATGTCCACCAGGCGGTGGTCGTTGACGAACTGATGGACCGGCATCAGCTCCAGCGCGGTGACCCCGAGCGAGGTGAGGTGGTCGATGACGGCGGGATGGGCGAGCGCCGCGTAGGTGCCGCGCAGTTCCTCGGGCAGCGCCGGGTGACGCATCGTGAGGCCCTTGACATGGGCCTCGTAGATCACCGTGTGGTGGTACTCGGTGCGCGGCCGCCGGTCGTCGCCCCAGTCGAAGTACGGGTTGACCACGACCGAGGTCATCGTGTGCGGCGCGGAGTCCAGGTCGTTGCGCCGGTCGGGGCTGCCGAAGTGGTAGCCGTACACCTCCTCACCCCACCGGACCGAGCCGCTGACCGCCTTCGCGTAGGGGTCGAGCAGCAGCTTCGCCGAGTTGCAGCGCAGTCCGCGCTCGGGGGCGTGCGGGCCGTGCGCCCGGAAGCCGTACCGCTGGCCCGGCATGACGCCGGGCACGTACGCGTGCCGTACGAACGCGTCGCTCTCGCGCAGTTCGACCGCCGTCTCCGAGCCGTCGTCGTGCAGCAGACACAGCTCGACTCGGTCGGCGGCCTCCGTGAAGACCGCGAAATTGGTGCCGGCGCCGTCGTACGTGGCACCGAGTGGGTACGCCTCTCCAGGCCAGACCTGCATGGACACGACTCTTTCAGGTGGACGGCGGCGCTGGGGGCGCCTTGGTCCCGAGTCTGCCCGAAAGTGATGGAACCACCTGTGACTTACGCCCCTCTTACCGTCCGACCAGTGCATACGACGTATGCCGAACAATCGGGGCAAACAGTTACTCCCGGTGCTTTGGGGGAGTAGGGGGAACACGTGCGCGAAATAGTGCACCGCCACCTGGGAAAGGTGGTGGCCGGTGCGGCCATGGCGGTGGTGGGGACCGCCGTCGCGGCCGCGATCACCCTGCCGGGCACGGCGGGGGCGGACGAGACGGGAGCGGGCAAGGGCGGGCAGTCGGCCCGGCAGGCGGCCGCCGGCCAGGGCGGCGCCACGGTCGCGCCGGGGGTCGTGGCACCGGCACCGGCCGAGGGGGCCAAGGGCACGGGCCGGGACCCGCTGACCGACGACGAGACGAAGCGGGTCGAGCGGATCGCGCTGGGCGGACAGTCGCTCGCCGCGGGGGAGAACGTGACGGGCGGACGCGGCCCGCAGCGCATCGGCGTCGACCTCGCCGAGCCGGAGACCGCGGAACTCGACGACCCGGACGCGCCGCGCCGCGCGGACGTCACGTTCTACGACTACCGCGACGACACGCTCGTCACCCGGACCGTGAACCTGGACACCGGGAAGGTGGAGCGGACCGGCACCCAGCACGGTGTCCAGCCGCCGCTGAGCCGGGACGAACAGACCGAGGCCGCCCGGCTGCTGATCGCCGATCCGGCGGGCGCGGGCCTGAAGGCGGACTACAAGGACGCCACGGGCCAGGAGCTGACCTCGCCGGACCAGCTGCTGATCACCGGCATGGTCTACCGGGCCACGCCGGGTGCCCGGTCCGCCGTGCTCGGCAAGTGCGGCGAGCACCGCTGTGTGCGGCTGTTCCCGAAGGTCAAGAACGGGCCGTGGATCGACGCCAGGTCGCTCGTCATCGACCTGAGCGCCCGCAAGGTCGCCTCGCTCGCCCGCTGAGGCACGCCGCGTCCAGCCCGCAAAACCACCTCCTCAAGGGAGTCATTTCCTCATGCGCGTGAACAGAATCGGCCGTGCCCGCACCGCGGCGGTGGGACTGTCCCTGGTGGCGCTGGCCGCCGGAGTGACGACCGCCGCGGGACCGGCGGCCGCCCGGCCGAAGACGGCCCCCACGGCGCCGGCGCCGGCCTGCAGCACCGCCTTCCGGATCGAACAGAAGCTCGCCAGCGGCACGACCTGGCGCATGTGCTGGCGCTTCGAGAGCAGGTCCGGGCTGGTCCTGGAGGACGTCTCCTACCAGCCGCCCGGCGAGGCCGCTCCGATCAAGGTCCTCAACAGCGCCAAGCTCGCCCAGATCCATGTGCCCTACGACGACGGCAAGAACGAGTTCAACGACGTCACCGACTACAACTTCGGCTCAGGACTGGTGAACCTGGCCCCCGCCGAGTGCCCCGGCGGCACCATCCGGTCGGTCAAGGTGCCCGACGGCATGGACCCCGCGCACCCGAACGTCAAGGGCCTGTGCACCACGACCCGTTCGCGCGGACACGCCTACCGCATGCAGGCCGACACCGGCAACAAGGTGTACCAGGCGCAGGGCAAGGACCTGCTCGTCTACACGGTCAACAAGGTCGGCTGGTACGAGTACATGACGGAATGGCGGTTCCAGGACGACGGCACCGTCAACATGAACGTCGGCGCCACCGGCAGTCTCTCGCCCTACGACTACGACGCCGGCGACGGCCGCGGCTGGCCGCTCGGCAAGGGCGCCAGGGCCTACGCCACCAGCCACAGCCACAACGTGTTCTGGCGGCTCGACTTCGGCCTCGACGGCTCCTCCAAGGGCCGCGTCGAGCAGTACGACTCGGTCGTCAGTCCGCCCGCCGCGGGCGGACAGGGCCCGACCAACAAGACCACCCGCACCAACGTCACCAAGGAACTCGCGGGCGACGCCAAGGACATGCGCTGGTGGCGGGTCGTCAGCGCGACCGGCAAGAACAAGGACGGCCACGCGCGTTCCTACGAGCTCGTCCCCGGGCCCACCGCCAAGTACCCGGGCCGCGCCTTCACCAAGCACGACGTGTACTTCACCGAGTACAACAAGTGCGAGCAGTACGCGAGCAACAATCCGCTCAACTGCGGCGCCGGGCACGGGAAGTCGGTCGACACCTGGGTCAACGGACAGACCCTCACCCACCCCGTCGTATGGGTGAACGTGGGCTTCCACCACATTGCCCGGGACGAGGACCAGCAGCCCATGCCCGTCCACTGGCAGGGCTTCTCCATCGCACCCAGGGACGTGACCGCTATGAATCCGCTCACTCCGGCCGCCCTCGCGGGGCAGAACGGTCAAGTGGAACCCCGTAGTTGAGAAACGACCATGGCCATCCGGCTGCACCGCCGACCGCTCCCGGAGTACCCTTCCTTGATCGTTGGGACGGGGATGCTCGGGGGAGCGGAAGGCGGTGCGCGGGTGGGCTCGGGAGGGCTTGAGTTGCCCCCTGGTGACGAGGGTCACGAGGGGAACTCGGCAGAAGTCCCGCCCGGCACGGTGTCGCTGGCGCGGCCCATGGGCACCGGTTCCATCGGGCCGGAGCTGGACTGGGACGCCGACGCCTGGCGGGAGGTGCGTACGCGCGCCCAGCGGGCCGGCCGGGCCTACATCTGGCTGAACCTCGTCGAACAGCGACTGCGCGCGGTCGTGGCGGCCGTCCTGCGTCCCGTCTACGAACCCGTCCACGGCGACGAGTGGGTGGTCGCCGCGGCCGGGCCCGCCGGCCAGGAGTGGGTGCAGCGCGCGGTCGCCGTGCGCGAGGTCAGCCGCCGCAAGGGCTATCTCCTCGACCCGGCCGACGACAACGTGATCAGCTTCCTCACGCTGCCCCAGCTGCGCGAGCTGATGGTGCAGCACTGGCCGTGCTTCGAGCCCTACTTCGACGAGCGCCGGGACGTCGAACTCGCCCTGGACGAACTGGAAGTCACCCGCAACGTCGTCTCCCGCAACCGGGCCCTGTCCGAGGCCGTCCTGAACCAGGCCGAGCGGGCCTCCGCCCGGCTCCTGGAGATGCTCGCCCCCGGCGGCGACGTGCCCTCCGCCCGGCGGCTGCCCGTCGACGCGGTCGAGGACCTGGTCGGCGACCGCTACGCGGACGTGGTCGCCGTCCACTCCGACCGGGTGCGGCTGCTGCGCCGGTTCCCTGCCGAGGACATCTTCGGCGGTGCCCGCAGGCTCGACGCCATCGGCATCGGCCTCAACCTGCTCGTGCAGAACTTCTCCGGGCGGCGCCTGGTGCGGCTGGCCGAGGCGGGCGCCCGGGTGCGGCTGCTGTTCCTGAACCCGGCCTCCAGCGCGGTCAAGCGCCGCGAGCGCGAGCTCGGCCTGAAACGCAGCGAGCTCAGCCGGGCCGTGGAGATGAACATCCTGCACATGCGCCGGGTCCGCTCCCGGCTGCGCGACCCGGACGCCTTCCAGATCCAGGTCTACGACGAGACCCCGCGCTTCACCGCCTACCTCGTCGACGGTGACGGCTCGGACGGCGTCGCGGTCGTGCAGTCCTATCTGCGGCGCACCCGGGGCATGGAGGCGCCGGTGCTGGTGCTGCGCAACGGCAACCGGGTGGTCAAGTCGGGCGAAGTGGACGAAGGCGGCCTCTTCTCGGCGTACCGCGAGGAGTTCGAGCTCGCTTGGACCGATTCACGGCCAGTGTCCTGAACTGTCCGTTGTGGGGGCGGCCGGCCCGGGCGGGGAGGCGGAACGCGGTCCTCGGATTGTCAGTGGCGCGTGCGATCGTGTGGAGCACAGGGGGAAAGCACCACCGAGAAGGGGGGCCATCATGGCCTGGCACCGCGAGCTGTTGATCGGCTTCGACCTGGAGACCACGGGGACGGATCCCCGGGAGGCACGTATCGTCACGGGGGCCGTGATCGAGGTCAGGGGCGGACAGCTCCTGGGGCGGCGCGAGTGGCTGGCGGACCCGGGCGTGGAGATCCCGGCGGACGCGGTCGCCGTGCACGGCATAAGCAACGAACGCGCGAGCGCCGAGGGCCGGCCGGCCGACCAGGTCGCCGACGCGATCGCGGACGTCCTGACGACCTACTGGAAGACCGGCGTCCCGGTCGTCGCGTACAACGCGGCCTTCGATCTGAGCCTGCTCTCCGCCGAACTGCGCCGGCACGGGCTGCCGTCCCTGCGCGACCGGCTCGGCGGCCTCGACCCCGCCCCGGTGATCGACCCGTACACCATCGACCGACGGGTCGACCGCTACCGCCGCGGCAAGCGCAACCTGGAGGCGGTCTGCGCGGAGTACGGCGTCGTCCTCGACGCCGCGCACGACGCCGCCGCCGACGCCCTCGCCGCGGCCCGGCTGGCCTGCGCGATAGCGGAGCGGCACCCCAAGGTGGCGGCGCTCGGTCCGGCGGAGCTGCACCGCCGCCAGATCGAGTGGTACGCCGAATGGGCGGCCGACTTCCAGAGCTTCCTGCGCCGCAAGGGCGACGCGGAGGCGGTCGTGGACGGCACCTGGCCGCTGCGGGAACCGGCGGAGCACCGGGTCTGAGCGGCCGCCCGGGTCAGGCGGGGCTCGCGATGCGCTCCACACGCGGCTCGGCGAGCCTCGCGTAGTCCTCGCCGGAGATCACCAGCGAGCGGTCCAGCCGGGCGGCGTTGAAGTACAGCTGCGACTGGGTGACGACATCCGGGTCGGCGACGAGTTCGAGCCCGGGGTCGAAGGCGAACGGCAGCACCGTGCCGGGCACGGAGCGGGCCAGCCGCTCGGCGGTCTCCGCGTCGCTGAAGCCGACATAGCGCGCACCGAACAGCTCCCGTACGGCGTCCAGGTCCACCCGCCGGTCCCCGGGGACCACCGCGAGCACGTGCCGTGTGGTGCGCCGGTCCACCTTCACCCGCAGGACGATGCACTTCGCCGCCTCGGACGCCGAGTGGCCGCGCAGCGCGCACACGGCGTCGGTGCCGCCCTCGGGTTCGTGGTCGATGAGCCGGTAGCCGACCCGGGCGGTGTCGAGCAGGGCGATCAGACGGTCGTAGGTGTCGTGGCTGTCGTGGTTCGGCACGAGGGGTCCTCCTGGGCGCGGGCTTGGGCGTCGTGGGCGGGAACGGGGTCGGGACCGTGGCCGGGGACACGGAGAGGAGCGGGGTCGGGGCCGGATTCCCGGTCCGGTGCCGGAGTCGGCGCGCGGTGGGCGCGTTCCACCGACTGGCCCCAGTAGGTGCCGGCCACCATCAGGGCCGCGCCCAGACCGGTGAGCGGGCCGAGGTGCTCGCCGCCCAGGACGACACCGACCAGCGCGGCCCAGACCGGCTCCGTGCCCAGCAGCAGGCTGGCCCGGCTGGCGGAGGTGCGCTGCACCGCCCAGGTCTGCGCGAGGAACGCGAACACACTGCAGAACAGCGCGAGATACAGCAGCTGCGTCCAGGTCGCGCCGTCGGCCCGGACCAGCCCGGACAGCCCGGTGACGGCGGCAGCGGGCAGGAACAGCGCCGTGCCGACCAGCGTCTGGAGCGTGGTCAGCTGCAGGGGCCGGACGGCCCGGCGCGCGGTGAACCGGCCGACGAGCGCCACATGCACCGCCCGCAGCCCGGCCGCGGCCAGCATCAGCAGATCACCGAGGCGCGGCGCCTGGAAGCCGTTGTCCGACATCAGCAGACCGACGGCCAGGACACAGACACCGGCGGCGGCGTAGAAGGCGGGCGGCAGCCCGCCGGGGTGACCCGACCGGTCGAGCAGCGGGGTGAGGACGATGGCCAGGCTGATGATCAGGCCCGCGTTGGCGGCGCTGGTGTGGGCGACCCCGTACGTCTCCACCACCAGCACCATGGCCTGGGTCAGCCCCAGCGGCACCCCCGCCCGGACCTCGTCGCGGGTCCACCGGCGCGGTCCGCGGCGGCCGGCCCCCATCACCCCCAGACAGGCCACCGAGGACAGCGCGTACCGCGCGAACAGGACGGTGAGCACGGGCAGCGCGGAGACGGCGGTCTGGGCGGACAGATAACTGGATCCCCAGACGAGCGCGACCAGGAGGAGTACCGCATCGGTACGGCGGGCTTCGGACACCCGCCCACCGTGCACCGCGGACATCCCTGAAGCCCAGAACCAGTTTCTAAAATGATCTTTTAGGAGTCCTTCACTATGGCTCTAGACTGGGAAAATGGACGAACGGCAGTTGCGGATCCTGCGGGAGCTCGGCGAGCTGGGCAGCGTCACCGCGGTCGCCGAGGCGCTGCTGGTGACCCCCTCGGCGATCTCGCAGCAGTTGCGACTGCTCCAGCGCTCGGTCCCGGTGCCGCTCACCGAGCGCCAGGGCCGGCGGCTGGCTCTCACCGACGCGGGCCAGGCGCTGGCGGGCGCGGCCGTCGAGGTGGAGACCGCGCTGGCCCGGGCCCGGCACACGGTGGCGGAGTTCGTCGGCCGACCGGACGGCGAGGTGTCGGTGGCGGCGTTCCACAGCGCGGGCCTGGCCCTGTTCCCGATGCTGCTCAGGGCCTGTGCCGGTCCCGGCGGACCCGCACTCGCCTGCGCGGACGCGGACGTGCCGCAGGAGGACTTCCCGCGGCTGACCCGCGAGTACGACCTCGTAGTCGCCCACCGGCTCGACCACGCCCCGCCGTGGCCGCGCACGGTGACGGTGACCCCGTTGCTGCGCGAGCCGCTCGACGTGGCGATGCCCGTCGGCCATCCGCTCGCGGCGAAACAGCGGGTGACACCGCTCGACGTGGCCGGCGAACCGTGGATCACCGCGCACGACGGCTTCCCCGTCCTGGCGACCGTGGAGGCGATCGCCGCGGCGGCCGGCCGCAGGCTCCGGCTGGTGCACCGCATCAACGAGTTCACGGTGGTCGCCGAGGCCGTCGCCGCCGGGGGCGGCATCGCGCTGCTGCCCCGCCTGACCATGCGCCCGCACCCGGCCCTGGTGCTGCGCCCGCTCAGCGGTGTCCAGGCCAGCCGGCACATCGACGTCCTGTGCCGGCCCGAGCGCACGGCCCGTACGGCGGTCCGCACGGTCCTGGCCGAACTGCGCCGCGCCGCCCGCACGATCCAGGACCGCGACGCCCGGCCGTCCGACGGTTGACGTCCCCGTTCCCGTCCCCGGTCACCGGGTCATCCCCGCCCCGGCGCCGGCGGATCTCCCGCCCCGGGCCCCACGCCCTTGGCCCGACGTCTCAGGCCCACGCCTCAGGCCCGTGTCTCAGGCCCACGCCTCAGAGCGTCTCAGAAGGGATACCAGCGCACCGACTCGTCCCCGTCCCGCAGCGACGTCACCCGGCGGCGGAACTCGGCGAGCGCCTTGGGGTTGCTCGGCGCGTGCTGCGCGACCCAGGCGCAGCTCGCGGTCTCCCGGGCGCCGCGCAGCACCGAGCAGCCCGCCCAGGTGCGCACGTCCCAGCCGTAGGCCGCGGTGAAGGAGTCGTACGCCTCGGCCGGCAGCCCGTAGCGGTCCCGGGAGAGAGCCATCACCACCAGGTCGTGCTCGCGCAGATCGGCGGAGAACGTCTCCAGGTCGACCAGGACCGGACCCTGCGGCCCGATGTGCACGTTGCGCGGCAGCGCGTCGCCGTGGATCGGGCCGGACGGCAGCTGCGGCACGAGCGCCGCCGCGGCGGACGCGAAGCCGTCGCGGCGGGCGCGCAGATACGCCGCGTCCGCCGGGTCGATCGCGTCACCGGCCAGCCGCAGCCAGCGCTCCACCCCGCCCAGCAGTTCGCGCGGCGGCAGGGCGAAGCCGGGGGAGGGCAGGGCGTGGACGACCCGGAGCAGCTCGGCCAGATCACGCGGCTCGGCGGGCCGCACCGGGTCGGGCAGCCGGTGCCACACGGTCACCGGGTGCCCCGACACCAGCTCGGCCCGGGGCTCGGCCGCGCGCACCGCCGGGACGTCCGCCTCGGCGAGCCAGGCCGCGACGGCCAGTTCGCGCCGGGCCCGCTCGAGGAGTTCGGCGTCGCGTCCCACCTTGACCACCAGGCCGCCGACGGCGAACACCGCGTTCTCGCCCAGGGCGAGCAGCTCTGCGTCCCCGGCCGGTCGCGGCGACACCCCCGCCGCCGCCAGTACCTCGCGGGCCCGTGCCTCGTCCATCGTCCGCCTCCGCTCTCGTCTTCGCCGGTGTGTCCGTACCTGCCGTCCGGGCGGGCCGGAACCGGCTGCCCGGCCCGGCGGCGCGACCTGCGCAGGGCTCCGGCCGATCGTCGGCCAGTCTCGCATCCGCACAGGTCGGACCGGTGCCGCGGGCCCGTGGGCCGAACAGCGCGGCGGGCCCGCCGATCTCCCCGAGGAGACCGGCGGACCCGCCCCGCCGTGCGTCGTACCGGATCGGCTCACACCCGGATCGGCTCACCCCCGTCGGTGACCGACGGAGCGGTCACGGCCTCGGGTGCCTCGTCGTGGGTGAAGTCGGGCATCCGGTCCAGCCACTTGGGCAGGTACCAGTTGCGCTCGCCCAGCAGCGCCATGACCGCGGGCAGCAGCACACCACGGATGACGGTCGCGTCGATGAGAACCGCGGCCGCGAGGCCGACGCCCATCTGCTTCATGGACTGCATGGACAGCGTTCCGAAGATCGCGAACACGGCGACCATGATGACGGCGGCGCTGGTCACCACGCCGGCCGTGGTGACCACGCCGTGCCGGATCGCGTCCGTCGTCGTACGGCCGCGCAGCCGCGCCTCGCGGATCCGCGAGACCACGAACACGTGGTAGTCCATCGACAGGCCGAACAGGATCACGAAGAGGAACAGCGGCAGCCAGGTGACGATGGCACCGACGCCCTCCGCGCCCACCAGCGAGGCGCCCCAGCCGTGCTGGAAGACGGCCACGAGGATGCCGTACGCCGCGCCCACCGAGAGCAGGTTCAGCGCGATCGAGGTGATCGCGACGGTCAGGGAGCGGAACGACACCAGCATCAGCAGGAAGGCGAAGACGACCACGAACCCGAAGACCGGGGCGACCGAACCGAGCAGCTGGTCGTTGAAGTCGTGGTTGCCCGCGACGTTCCCGGTGATCGGCGCCTGGAGGCCGTCGACCTTGCCGAGCGTGGCGGGCCGTACCTCGTCGCGCAGCTTCTCCAGGCTGGCGCTCGCCCTGTCCTGGTCGGAGCCGCCGACCAGCGGCACGTAGACGAAGGCGATGTTCTGCGCGTCGTGCAGCTTGATCTCGACCGGGCCGCGCGAGGCGCCCGAGGTGATCGCCCGCTCCTTGAACTGCGCGAGCGCGTCCTTCACGTCCGGGGCGTTGATGTCCCGGGCCTTGACGACGACCTCGGCCGGCTCGGAGCCGCCGGGGAAGGCCTCGTTGACGCGGTTGTAGGTCTGCACGATGGACAGCGAGTCGCCGAACTCCTGGTCCAGGGTGAGGTTCTGGGTCTTCATGCCGACCGCGGGGGCCGCGATCGCCAGCAGCGCGCCGGCCGCGACCACGACGGAGAGGACCGGCCTGGCCAGTACGCCCTTGAGGACCGCGCTCCAGAACCGGCTGTCCCCGCTGCCGGACCGGCGGCGGCGGTTCAGGAACGGGATCCGGCCCGCCTCGACCCGCTCGCCCAGCAGGGACAGCAGCGCGGGCAGCACGGTCACCGAACCGACCATGGCGACGGCCACGACCATCAGCGAGGCCAGGCCCATCGCCTCGAACCCGGCGAGCCCGGTGAACAGCATGCCCGCCATCGCCACGCACACCGTGACACCGGAGACCACGATCGCCCGGCCACTGGTGGCGGCGGCGACCCGCAGAGCCGTCTGCGCGTCCCGGCCCGCCTCGCGCTCCTCGCGCTCGCGGCGCAGGTAGAACAGGCAGTAGTCGACGCCGACGGCCAGACCGACCAGCAGCATCACGGAGTTGGCGGTGTCGCTCATCGGCATCACATGGCTGACGACGCCCATCAGGCCCATCGTCGCCATGATCGCGGTGATCGCCAGGGCCACCGGCAGCAGCGCGGCCACCAGCGCGCCGAAGGCGATGAGCAGAATGCCGAGGGCCACCGGCACCGCGGAGTACTCGGCCTGCTGGAAGTCGTCCCCGAACGCGTCGGAGAACGTCTTGTTCATGCTGGCGCTGCCGATCTCCTCGACCCGCAGCGACGTGTGCTTCCTGGCGACGCCCTCGACGGCCTTGACGACGGGCTCCACCCGGTCCCCGGCGGTCTCGGCGTCGCCGCGCATGTCGAACTGCACGAGCGCGCTGCGGCCGTCCTTCGAGATCGTCTGCGTGTCGTACGGCGAGGTCACGTCGCTGACTCGGCCGGTGGCCCGCACGGCCTCGACGACCTCGGCGACCGTCGCGCGGAACTCGGCGTCGGTGGCCTTGACCCCGGCGTCCCGCCCCTGGATCAGAACCGTCTCCCCGGCCGGCTCCTCGATCCCCGCGTCCTTCACGATCGTCGCGGCGGTGTGGGTCTCGCCCTTGAGCTGGTCGCTCTCGTCGACGTCGACCCGGCCCGCCGCCGAGCCGAGCCCCATCGCCAGGACGACGAACAGGACCCAGATCCCGACGGCCGCCCATCGGTGCCGGGCGCTCCAGCCGCCGGCCCGTGCGGCGATCCCCCGCACCCGTGCATCTCCAGTCCCCATGACGGGCCTGCCCCCTCGTCCGCGGTGGCAGCCCCTGCCGCCACCTTTCCCCTCGACGGTATGGGTCCGATAAAGACATCTCGTCGTACTGCCCGGTGAGGTGGGGCGGCCCCGGCTCATCCCGGTGGACCGCGCCGGCTCCGCACTGGGGAGGACGATGGCCCCCTACACGTATCCCCGTCTCTCGGGGGTGCGGATCGGGGGGTACGGACCGCTCTAGGCTGGCGGCATGACGACTTATGCGGCGCTGCTGCGCGGAATCAACGTGGGCGGCAACAAGAAGGTCCCGATGGCCGAGCTGCGCGTCCTCATGGAGGGCCTCGGGTACGCCGGGGTCCGCACCCATCTCCAGAGCGGCCAGGCCGTGTTCACCCCCGGCGACGGCGACGAGACGTCCCTCGCCGCCGAGCTCACGCAGGCGATCGAGAAGCGGTGCGGCTTCCCGGTCGACGTCATCGTGCGCGACCACGCCTATCTGCGGGCGGTCGCCGACGCCTGCCCGTTCCCGGCCGCGGAACTCGAGGCGAAGCAGCTGCACATCACGTACTTCTCCGCGCCGGTCGACGAGGAACGCTTCGCCGCGGTCGACCGGGCCGCCCATCTCCCCGAGGAGTTCCGCCTCGGCGACCGCGCCCTGTACCTGTACGCCCCCGACGGCCTGGGCCGGTCCAAGCTCGCCGAACAGCTCGCCAGACCGCGGATCACCAAGGGACTGATCGCCACCACCCGCAACTGGAACACCGTCCTCAAGCTCATCGAGCTCACCGGCTGACCGCCCGTCACGGAAGTGCCCGGGGCCGTCGACCCCGTCCCGTGCAGCCCGCGAAGGATGCCGGTCAGGTGCCCTCGCCCCGCCAGGCCCCGTCCCGTTGGGCCCAGCGCACCGCGGGAGCCACCGCCAGGCCCACCACCGCGAACAGCACGCCCAGCGCCGCCCAGCCCGCACTGCCGTACCGGATCGCGGTCACCGTCACCAGAGCCGGTCCCGCCATCATCCCGGCGGACATGCCCGCGCCGAAGACACCCTGGTACACGCCGTGTGCGCGGGCGTCGGCGAGCGCGTAGCCGAGGGTCCAGCCGCCCGCCGCGGACAGCACCTCGGCGAAGACCTGCACCACCGCGCCGACGGTCAGCGCGAGCACCGCCCACACGGGGGAGAGACCCGCGGAGAGCGCGTACACCGCGCAGGCCACGGCGAGCAGCAGTCCGGCCCGGCCCATCGCCCGGACCGCGGAGGGGACCCGCGAGACGCGGCGGGCGATCCGCACCTGCAACAGCGCGACCAGGGCGCAGTTCAGGATCATCAGCAGCGCGGCCGTCCAGCGCGGTGCCTCGGTCCGCTGCACGATCCACAGGGGCAGACCGACCTCGGAGAGCGTGTACTGCACGACCAGCACGGAGTTGAGCACGGTCACGGCCAGGAACGGCAGGTCCCGCACCGCACGCCAGCGGTCGGCGGCCGGAGCGTCGGCCGGGACCGGAACGCGGTCGATCGCGTGCGGGGCGAGCGGCAGCCGGCGGACCATCAGCGCGGGTGCCGCGAACGACAGCGCGTTCACCAGAATGACCGTCATGTATGCGCTGCGTGTGTCCAGTTGAAGGGCGATCGCACCGAACACGCCGCCTACGCCCATGCCCACGTTCGTGACCATGCGCAGATACGCCCGCGCCTCCACCCGGGTCGGCGCGGGCAGCACGTCCGCGTACAGCGCGCCCTGCACACCGCGGCTGGCCATCTGGAGTCCGGTCGCGCAGACCACCGCGACGAGGAAGCCGACGTACGAGTGGACCAGGACGTAGGCGGCCGTCGCGCACCCGGTGCCGCCCCACAGCAGCGACCCCACCTGCCGGGCGCCCCACCGGTCGGCGGCCCGCCCGGCGGGGATCCCGGCCGCCACGCCGACCAGCCCCGCGACCGTCATGCCGAGTCCGACGGCGGTCGCGTCCAGACCCACGATGCGGGTGAAGTACAGAACGCCGAGCGGGAAGTAGAGCCCGTTGCCCAGGGAGTTGAAGGCGGTCAGGACCGTTGCCCGGCGCAGCACGGGATCGGCGGGCAGCAGTCCGGCGGCTCGGGTGACGGGCCGGGGCGGCACACCGGACACCGGGCCGGCCGGCGAGGAGCCGCCGCCCCGCGCGGAGGCGGAATCGGGCTCGGAGGCGGAGCCGGGCTCGGAGGAGGGTTCCGAGGAAGGTTCGGAGGCCGATGTCGTGGTCATGAAGACAGCCAACCCCGCCGGGAACCGGCACCGACAATGATTTAGCGTGGCACTCAATGATCGAGTTTCGCTTCGCCGTCGGCGACCTCGCCACCACCTCCTTCGCGTACTCGCCCCTCCAGGAGGCGGTGTTCTCACTGCGCTGCCTGCACGACCCCGCGCGCTATCCCCACCACCGGCCGTGGCTGCGCCGTATCCGGCCCAGCCTGGAGAGCCTCGACCGCGAGATGCTCACCGTGCTCGTCACTCCCTGGCTGTGGGTGCCGGACTTCCTCACCCCGCGCCCGGCCCACGCCCGCCAGGTCTTCGCCGACGAGCTGGACCTGCTGCGTGCCACCCCGCCGGAGACGGTCGTCGCCGGCTTCCACGCCGCCTACCGGACCCCGGAGGCGCTCCCGCCCGTTCTCGTCCGGGGGCTCACCGATCCCGGGGCCCTCCTCGTCCGGCTCACGGACGCCCTCGACGCCTACTGGCACACCTGCCTCGCCGCCGACTGGTGGCCGCGGGTGCAGAGCATCCTGGAGGCCGACCTCGCCCACCGGGGGCGGGTGCTGGCCGAACAGGGCGCCGGTGCGCTGCTGTCGGGACTCGACGAGCGGCTCTCCTGGACGGGCAGCCGTCTGCTGCTGTCCACCCGGGACGTCATGGCGCGCACCGCGTGGAGCGACGTCAGCATCGACGGGCGTGGACTGGTCCTGGTGCCGACGATGTTCGCCCGCGGTGCCCAGCAGCTGATCGACCCCGCACGGCCCCCGGTGCTCATGTATCCCGCACGCGGCCGCGGCACTCTCTCCGAGAAACCGCCCCCGGTCAACGACGAGGCCCTCGTCCGTCTGCTGGGCCGCCCCCGCGCGCGTCTGCTGCGACTTCTGGCGGAACCCGCCTCGACCACGGAACTGGCCCACCGCCTGGGCGTCACTCCCGGCGCGGTCAGCCAGCATCTGGCCGTCCTCTACGACGCGGGTCTCCTCAGCCGCACCCGCAGCGGCCGGATCGTCCGCTACACGCGCACCCGGCTCGGCGACGACCTGTGCCGGTAGACCCCCGCCGGTCGGCCGGTGCCGAGGGAGACGTCGCGGGGATCCGTGCCGACCGCCCAGCCCGGCCGTCCCGTTGTGGCGGCGCACCCCAGGGCCGCGGGGAAGTGCGCGAGCGTCAGGACGGACCCGCACGGACCAGCGGCTCCCGGGACGCTCACGCCCCCAGGGCCGCCAGGGCGGGTCTGCGGGCCGCGTCGTAGCGCTCCAGCAGCAGCCGCGCCACCTCCGGAGCCGGGCCGAGCACCTCGGCGAGGACGTCCGCCTCGGCGGCGCCCCGCGCGATGCGGTCCGGCAGGAAGCCGGGCGCCAGGACGTAGGGCGCGACGGCCACCCGCTCGCAGCCCAGCTCGCGCAGTTCCCGTACCGCGTCCTCCGTGCGGGGGAGGGAGGCGGAGGCGAACGCGGGCCGCACGGCGCACCAACCGGTGTGCCGCCACTCCCGCGCGATGTCTGCGATCACCGCGATCGCCTCCGGGTCGGTGGACCCCGCCGAGGCCAGCACGACCCCGGTCGAGGACTTGTCGGCGGGCGTCAGCCCCGCCTCGTACAGCCGCCGCTCCAGCGCGCAGAGCAGCAGCGGCGACGGGCCGAGCACCTCCGCCTGCCGGATCCGCAGCCGCGCCGGCGCGGCGCCGAGCACGGCGGGGATGTCCGCCTTCGCATGGAACGCGCGTGTCAGCAGCAGCGGCAGGGCTACGACGTCACGGACGCCCTCGGCCGCCAGGGACCCCAGCACGCCCTGCACGGAGGGCACGTTGAAGTCCAGGAAGCCGGTCTCCACCCGGACGTCCGGGCGCAGCGAGCGCACCTGCCGTACGAGGGCGTGCACCGTCGCGGCGTGCCGCGGGTCGCGGCTGCCGTGGGCGATGACCAGGAGAACCGGCTTGCCGTACACGGGCGTCAGCCCTTCACCAGCAGGCCGCGGCTGCGCAGCACCCACCGCTCCAGCGGACTGAAGATCAGCAGGTCGATCGCGATGCCGACGAACAGGATGAGCAGGATGGCGAGGAACACCTGCGCCATGCTGCTGTTGGTGCGGGCCACCTCCAGCAGCTGGCCGAGGCCCACGCCCAGGTCGGGCGCCTGCACGATGATCTCGGCGGCCATCAGCGAGCGCCAGGAGAACGCCCACCCCTGCTTCAGGCCCGCGACGTAGCCGGGCAGCGCGGCCGGCATGACGATGTGCCAGGTGCCGCGCAGACCGGTCGCCCCCAGCGTGCGGCCCGCGCGCAGGAACAGCGGCGGCACTTGGTCGACGCCGGAGACCAGACCGTTGGCGATCGAGGGCACCGCGCCGAGCAGGATCACCGCGTACATCATCGACGGCTGGAGGCCCAGCCAGATCACCGCGGGCGGCACCCAGGCGACCGAGGGCAGCGACTGCAGGCCGGACAGGGTCGGGCCGATCGCCGCCCGCACGAACTTCACCCGTGCCACGAGCAGGCCGAGCGGGGTGCCGATGAGCAGGGCGAGCGCGAAGCCGAACAGGCCCCGCGAGACGCTCGTCCAGATGTAGCCGAGCAGGGTGCCCTTGAGCCAGGCGTCCTGGACCTCGGCCCAGACGGCGCCCGGGGAGGGCAGCTTCGAGGGGTCGTCGACGATCTTCAGGGTGATCAGGCCCTGCCAGATCACCACGACCACGGCTATCGCGACGACCGGCGGCAGGACCTTCTCGCGCAGGGTCTGCCGCAGCGGCGGCCGGCCGGTCACCGAGCTCTCCAGCGCGTCGAGACCCGCCTCGACGCTCCCGGCCGCCTCCGTCGTCCTCGTCTCAGTGCTGGCCATGACGGCGGATCTCCCCACGCAGTACTTCGGTGATCTCAAGCGACAGTTCCGCCACGGGGGCGTCCTCGATCCGGCGCGGCTGCGGGATGTCGACCGTCCACTCCCGGGCCACCCGTCCCGGACGGGAGGACAGCAGCACCACGCGCTGCGCGAGCCGGACCGCCTCGCGCACGTTGTGCGTGACGAACAGGACGGACAGCCCGGTCTCCGCCCAGATCCGGGTCAGCTCGTCGTGGAGCACGTCCCGGGTGATGGCGTCGAGGGCGGCGAACGGCTCGTCCATCAGCAGCAGATTGCTCTCCTGCGCCAGCGCGCGGGCCAGTGCCACCCGCTGGCGCATACCGCCGGACAGCTCGTGCACCCGCTTGCCGTACGCGCCCTTCAGCCGGACCAGTTCGAGCAGCTCCTCGGTCTTCCCGCGGCGCTCGTTCTTGGCGACTCCCCTGAGTTTCAGGGCCAGTTCGATGTTCTTGCCCGCGGTCAGCCACGGGAAGAGGGCGTGCTCCTGGAACATCAGGGCGGGCCGGCCGTCCGTCGCGATGGAGCCGGCGGTCGGCCGGTCGAGTCCGGCCACCAGGTTCAGCAGGGTGGACTTGCCGCAGCCCGAGGCCCCCAGAAGGGTGACGAACTCGCCGGGCGCGACATCGAGGCTGATGTCGTCCAGGACGAGCTGCTGTCCGCCCGGACCGGCGAAGGACTTCGAGACATGCTCGATGCGTGCCGCGTACTCCACCGATACGGCGGCCTTGGCGAAGGTCGTGGCCATGGTCGTCACCTCCTGGGAACTCGTCGGGTACGGGGCTTACTTCGCGCCGAGGCCGGCGTCGTCGACGGCGGCGGCGCCCTCGGCCTCGAGAACCTTGTCGAGGAGCGTGAGGTCGTAGATGCCGTTCAGGTCGGGCTTCTCCAGCAGACCGGCCTTGACCGCGTGCCGCGCCTCGGTGTCGAGGGTGGCGGCCAGCGGGTCGTCGGTGAACCGGATCGACTTCCACGCCGGGTCGATCACCGCGGCGGGCAGCGCCTTGCCGGAGTCGGCCTCCAGCTGCTCGTTCGCCGCGGCCTTCGCCTCGTCCGGGTTGGCGTTGATCCACTTGTTGGCCTCGACGGAGGCCCGCAGCACCGCCTCCACGGCCTTCGGGTGCTGCTGGAGGAACTCCTGCCGCACGACGATGTTCGTGATCACGAACTTCTTGTCCGGCCACAGGTCGGCCTCGTCGAGCAGCACCTTCGCGCCCTCGGCGACCAGCTTGGACGCGGTCGGCTCCGGCACCCACGCGCCGTCGATGGAACCGGACCTGTAGGCGTCCGGGGTGATCTTGTTGTCGGTGCGGACCACCGAGACGTCGCCCTTGCCGCTCTCCGCGTCGACCTTCCAGCCCTGTTCGGCGATCCAGTTCAGGAACGCCACGTCCTGGGTGTTGCCGAGCTGGGGGGTCGCGATCTTCTTGCCCTTGACGTCCTTCAGGGACTTGATCCTGTCCGGGTCGACCACGAGCTTCACCCCGCCGGAGGCCGAACCCCCGATGATGCGCAGGCTCTTGCCCGCGGACCTGGTGTAGCCGTTGACCGCCGGGGACGGGCCGATCCAGCCGATGTCGATCGAGCCGGAGTTCAGCGCCTCGATCTCGGACGGGCCCGCGTTGAAGACCTGGTACCTGGCCGCGGTGGCGCCGAGCTCCTTCTGGAAGTAGCCCTTTCGCACCCCCACCAGCGCGGTGCCGTGGGTGAGGTTGCCGAAGTAGCCGATCTTCACGGAGTCGAGGCCGTCGATCTTCTCGGCCCCGGCCGCGACCTGCTGGTCCGCGGGCCGGTCCGCTGCCTTCGAGCCGTAGCCGCACGCGGCGAGCGCCAGCAGGGGAAGAACGGCGGCGACGGCCGCGCCGCGGCGCAGGGCGGCGGCGCGAGCGCCCGCTTTCGGGCGGAGCCGGGAAAGGGCGAGCTTGGCAGGCACGGGAGGATGTCCTCTTGTTGGCCCGGCGGTCACGTCACTCAGGTCGTGGCCGGGAGGTCGGCAGACGGTCTTCGTCGCTTCCGGGACGGAGGGTGGGGCGACTGGGCGCGCAGGCGGTGCGCGTACGTCAGCGCGCACATCGCGCTACTCCGCCCTCGCCGCTGCCGAGGGCGCCGCTGCCGACACGGCCGCCCTCCTTCGCGAACGTCGCATAGTAGTCCGGGGCGTTCATGGTCAGAAGTCCCAACCGTCGTCTTCCGACGCGTCCTTGACCGGGTCCGGGGCGGCGAACGACTCGCCGACCATGCCCGCGGTGAGCGTCGTGCCGTCGCTGGGGTCGATCAGGATGAACGAGCCGGTGCGGCGCGAGTCCGCGTAGGAGTCGACCGGCAGCGGCTCGGCGGTACGGATCTTCACCCGGCCGATGTCGTTGGCGAGCAGCTGTCCCGGGTGCGGGTGCAGGGACAGGTCGTCGAGCGTGAGCCGGGACGGTATGTCCTTCACCAGGGCCTTGACCGTGCGGGTGCCGTGCTTGAGCAGGACCCGGTGCCCGACGGTCAGCGGCTGGTCGGCCACGTGGCAGACGGTCGCCTCGATGTCCTGGGTGGTGGGCGGCGCGTCCTTGCTCGGCACGAGCAGGTCGCCGCGCGAGATGTCGATGTCGTCCACCAGCAGGACGGTCACCGACTGCGTCGTCCAGGCCACGTCCACCGGCACACCGAGCAGGTCGATGCCGGAGATCCTGGTCGAGCGGCCGGACGGCAGCACCGTCACCGCCTCGCCGACGCGGAACGAACCGGCCGCGATCTGGCCCGCGTATCCCCGGTAGTCGGGGTGCTCGGCGGTCTGCGGCCGGATCACGTACTGGACGGGAAGGCGTGCGTGGCAGTGCGCCAGGTCGTGGCTGACCGGGACGGTCTCCAGGTGCTCCAGCACCGTCGGGCCGCCGTACCAGTCCATGTTCGCGGACGGCTCGACCACGTTGTCCCCGGCGAGCGCCGAGATCGGGATCGCGGTGACCTCGGGGACGCCCAGCTCGGTCGCGTACGCCGTGAACTCCTCGGCGATCGCGGCGAACACGGACTCCTCGTAGCCGACGAGGTCCATCTTGTTCACCGCGAGGACCGCGTGCGGGACGCGGAGCAGGGCGGCGATCGCGGCGTGCCGGCGGGTCTGCTCGACGACGCCGTTGCGGGCGTCGACGAGGATGACGGTCAGCTCCGCGGTGGAGGCGCCGGTGACCATGTTGCGGGTGTACTGCACATGGCCGGGGGTGTCGGCGAGGATGAAGCGGCGCCGGGGCGTGGCGAAGTAGCGGTAGGCCACGTCGATGGTGATGCCCTGCTCGCGTTCGGCGCGCAGCCCGTCGGTGAGCAGGGCGAGGTCCGGGCCCTCCTGGCCGCGGCCGGCCGAGGCGCGCTCCACGGCCTCCAGCTGGTCGGTGAGGACCGACTTCGAGTCGTGCAGGAGCCGGCCGACGAGGGTGGACTTGCCGTCGTCGACGGAGCCGGCGGTGGCGAACCGCAGCAGGGTGGTGGCCGAGAGCTCCTCGGTCGTGGTGGTGCTCATGTCTAGAAGTACCCCTCGCGCTTGCGGTCTTCCATCGCGGCCTCGGAGAGCTTGTCGTCGGCGCGGGTGGCGCCGCGTTCGGTGAGCCGGGACGCGGCGATCTCGGTGATGACCTGCTCCAGCGTGACGGCGGCGGAGTCGACCGCGCCGGTGCAGGACATGTCACCGACGGTGCGGTAGCGCACCTGGCGCTTCTCCACCGTCTCGCCGTCCTTCGGGCCGCCCCACTCGCCGGCGGTCAGCCACATCCCGCTGCGGCTGAACACCTCGCGCTCGTGCGCGAAGTAGATCTGCGGGAGTTCGATGCCCTCCCGGGCGATGTACTGCCACACGTCCAGCTCGGTCCAGTTGGACAGCGGGAAGACGCGGACGTGCTCGCCGGGTGCGTGACGGCCGTTGTAGAGGTTCCACAGCTCGGGGCGCTGGCGGCGGGGGTCCCACTGGGAGAACTCGTCGCGCAGGGAGAACACGCGTTCCTTGGCGCGGGCCTTCTCCTCGTCGCGGCGGCCGCCACCGAAGACCGCGTCGAACCGCTCGCTCTGGATCTTCTCGGTGAGCGGGAGGGTCTGCAGGGGGTTGCGGGTGCCGTCGGGGCGCTCCTTGAGCACTCCGCGGTCGATGTAGTCCTGCACCGAGGCCACGTGCAGCCGCAGCCCGTGCCGGGCCACCGCGCGGTCGCGGTACTCCAGCACCTCGGGGAAGTTGTGGCCGGTGTCGACGTGCAGCAGGGAGAACGGCACCCCGGCCGGGGCGAACGCTTTCAGCGCCAGGTGCAGCATGACGATGGAGTCCTTGCCGCCGGAGAAGAGGATCACCGGCCGCTCGAACTCGCCCGCCACCTCGCGGAAGATGTGCACCGCCTCGGACTCCAGCGCGTCCAGATGGCTGAGGGCGTACGGGCCTGCGGTGCCCTCCTCGCCCCCCTTGAGCTCGGCAGCGGTCGTCATGCCAGTCCCCTCTCGCTGAGCAGGGCGTACACCGACGCCGCGGACTCCTGCACGGTCTGGTTCTGGGACTCGATCCGGAGATCGGGCGACTCGGGCGCCTCGTACGGGTCGTCGACACCGGTGAGCCCGGAGAGCTCGCCCGCGGCCTGCTTGGCGTACAGGCCCTTCACGTCGCGGACCGAGCACACCTCGACCGGGGTCGCGACATGCACCTCCAGGTACGCCGCCCCGCTCTGCTGGTGACGCTTGCGCACCGCGTCCCGGCTGTCCGCGTACGGCGCGATCACCGGAACCAGCGTCTTGACACCGTTACGGGCGAGCAGTTCGGCGAGGAAGCCGATGCGCTGCACATTGGTGTGCCGGTCCTCGCGGCTGAAGCCGAGGCCCGCCGAGATGAACTCCCGGATCTCGTCGCCGTCGAGGACCTCGACGAGGTGGCCCTCCGCCCGCAGCCGGCCGGCGAGTTCGTACGCGATGGTGGTCTTGCCGGCGCTCGGCAGACCCGTGAGCCAGACGGTGGCTCCGGTCGTCACGTGTGTCTCCTGAATCTGTGTCATGGTCAGCCGTGCAGCCCGCACTCGGTCTTGGCGCGTCCGGCCCAGCGGCCGGCGCGTGCGTCCTCGCCCTCCAGGACGCGACGGGTACAGGGGGCGCAGCCGACGGAGGCATAGCCGTCCATCAGCAACGGGTTGGTCAGTACGCCGTGTTCGGCGACGTAGGCGTCGACGTCGTCCTGGGTCCAGCGGGCGATGGGGGAGATCTTGACCTTCTGCCGCTTCTCGTCCCAGCCGACGACCGGGGTGTTCGCCCGGGTCGGGGACTCGTCGCGGCGCAGGCCGGTCGCCCAGGCCTGATATTCCGTCAGGCCCTCTTCCAGCGGCTGGACTTTGCGCAGCCTGCAGCACAGGTCGGGGTCGCGGTCGTGCAGCTTCGGCCCGTACTGCGCGTCCTGCTCGGCGACCGTCCGGCGCGGGGTGAGGGTGATGACGTCGACGTCCATCACCGCCTCGACCGCGTCGCGGGTGCCGATGGTCTCCGGGAAGTGGTAGCCGGTGTCGAGGAAGACCACGGCCACGCCCTTCTTCACACGGGACGCGAGGTGCGCGACCACCGCGTCCTCCATCGAGGAGGTGACGCAGAACCGGTCGCCGAAGGTGTCCACCGCCCACCGGAGGACCTCCAGGGCGGAGGCGTCCTCCAGGTCGCGGCCCGCCTGCTCGGCGAGGGCCCTGAGCTCGGCCGCCGTGCGCGTCTGCCGAGTGGTCGTCATGTCCGGTCGTCCCCTTCGGCGTTGGAGTCGTGAAAGCCCCGGGCCAGCAGCCCGAGGAACTTCAGCTGGAATGCGCGGTTGCACGACGCGCACTCCCAGGCGCCGTGTCCGGCCTCGTTCGGGCGCAGGTCCTCGTCGCCGCAGTAGGGGCAGTAGAAGGGGGCCGCGCGCTCGCTCATCGGACGTCCTCCGTCTCACTCGCCGCGCTCATGACAGCGAGGTCTCGTCGGCGCGGGCGGCCCAGGCGGCGAACCGTTCGCCGTCCTTGCGCTCGGCCTGGAAACGCTTCAGCACGCGCTCGACGTAGTCGGGCAGTTCCTGTGCGGTGACCTTCAGGCCGCGGACCTTGCGGCCGAAGCCGGACTCCAGACCGAGGGCGCCGCCGAGGTGCACCTGGTAGCCCTCGACCTGTTCGCCGTCGGCGTCGACGACGAGCTGGCCCTTGAGACCGATGTCCGCCACCTGGATACGGGCGCAGGCGTTCGGGCAGCCGTTGAGGTTGATGGTGATCGGCTCGTCGAACTCCGGGATGCGGCGCTCCAGTTCGTCGATGAGCGAGGCGCCGCGGGCCTTGGTCTCGACGATGGCGAGCTTGCAGTACTCGATGCCGGTGCAGGCCATGGTGCCGCGCCGGAACGGGGAGGGCTTGGCGGTCAGGTCCAGCGCCTGGAGGCCCTCGACCAGCGAGTCGACCCGGTCGCCCTCGACATCGAGGATGATCATCTTCTGCTCGACGGTGGTACGCACCCGGCCCGAGCCGTGCGCCTCGGCGAGCTCGGCGATCTTCGTCAGGGTCGCGCCGTCCACCCGGCCGACGCGCGGGGCGAAGCCGACGTAGAAGCGGCCGTCCTGCTGGCGGTGCACTCCGACGTGGTCGCGCCAGCGGGCCACCGGCTGCTCGGGGGCGGGGCCGTCGGTCAGCTTGCGCCCGAGGTACTCGTCCTCCAGCACCTGGCGGAACTTCTCCGCGCCCCAGTCGGCGACCAGGAACTTCAGCCGGGCGCGGTTGCGCAGCCGGCGGTAGCCGTAGTCGCGGAAGATCGAGATGACGCCCTCGTAGACGTCCGGGACCTCGTCCAGCGGCACCCACGCGCCGAGCCGGACACCGATCTTCGGGTTGGTCGACAGGCCGCCGCCGACCCACAGGTCGAAGCCGGGGCCGTGCTCGGGGTGGTGCACGCCGACGAAGGCGATGTCGTTGATCTCGTGCGCCACGTCCAGCAGCGGCGAGCCGGAGACGGCGGACTTGAACTTGCGGGGCAGGTTGGAGAAGTCCTTGTTGCCGATGATCCGGCGGTGGATCTCGTCGATGGCCGGGGTGCCGTCGATGATCTCGTCTTCGGCGATGCCGGCCACGGGTGAGCCGAGGATGACGCGGGGGGTGTCACCACAGGCCTCGGTGGTGGACAGGCCGACCGCCTCCAGGCGGTTCCAGATCTCCGGCACGTCCTCGATCCGGATCCAGTGGTACTGGATGTTCTGCCGGTCGGTGATGTCCGCGGTACCGCGGGCGAACTCCTGCGAGATCTCACCGATCACCCGCAGCTGCTGCGTGGTCAGCCGGCCTCCGTCGATGCGCACGCGCAGCATGAAGTACGAGTCGTCCAGCTCCTCCGGCGCCAGGACCGCGGTCTTGCCGCCGTCGATCCCGGGCTTGCGCTGGGTGTACAGCCCCCACCAGCGCATCCGGCCCCGCAGGTCGTTGGGGTCGATGGAGTCGAACCCGCGCTTGGAGTAGATCGTCTCAATGCGTGTCCGCACATTGAGACCGTCGTCGTCCTTCTTGAACTGCTCGTTGCCGTTGAGCGGGGTGAAGTGCCCCGCGGCCCACTGACCCTCGCCGCGGTGACGGCTCACCTTGCGGCGGGGCGCGGCGGCAGCAGGGTTCTGCGGGGTGGCGGCCATGGTTCTACGTCCTTCAAGACAGGCGGAAAGCGGCTCTGACCAGTGCGTTCGGGCGCACGGAAGCATTTAATGCGCGGCTCTGCGCAGGGAAAGACCAAAGCGGGAAACTGCGGCGCTGCGGCTCGTCAGCCCGCCGGACAGATGGCGCTGGACATGCGGCCGAGGTCGACGTGCCGCCGACTCACCAAGGCAATTCCAGTTCCAGGCATGACGGAAGCGTGTCACGGCGTTCTGGACACAGTCCAGCTTCGTCCGTCATGCGGACACCCTGGTCCCACATCGTGGAACCAGGGTGTCGTCGGTCACATGCTGTGTGCGCTGTCTTGTCAGCGCAGGTCAGGCGGGACGGGCGTCCGGCCAGGGCCCCGGCGTGGTCACCTCGGGCTGCTCCTCGACCTTGGTGTCGAACAGCTTGAAGCCCCGGCGCAGATAGTTGTCCATGGCGTGTTCGCCGTCCAGGCTGCAGGTGTGCAGCCACACCCGCTTGGTCTCCGGCAGCCCCGGCCAGCGCTCGCCGAGGTCCCAGGCGCGGGCGGCGCCGTACGCCAGCAGGTGTCCGCCGATCCGGCGGCCGCGGAAGGCCTGGATCAGCCCGAAGTAGACGATCTCCACGACCCCGTCGTCCTGCGGCTCCAGCTCCACGTAACCGGCCGGTGTGCCGTGGTCGTAGGCGACCCAGGTCTCCACGCCCGGCCGGTCCAGGTGCTCGCGCCAGCGCGCGTACGGCCAGCCGAGCCGGTCGATCCAGCGGATGTCCCCGCCCACCGAGGCGTACAGAAAGCGGCTGAACTCCGGCGAGGGAACCTCCGCGCGCACGATCCGCACGTCGCCCTCGGGCGCGGAGGCGGGCAGGACGTCGGTCGGCGCGGTCTGCTCCAGGGACCAGGTGGTCACGGGGATGTTCGTCATACCGGACAGGGAATCATCTAGTCCAGGGATCTGTCGATCGAGGTCAGGGGCAGTGCGAACAGCGTCCGCCCGGACTGGGACCAGACCTCGCCGGTCTCCTGCCAGTAGGACAGCGACTCCGTCCGCGGGCTCCAGCAGGTGCGTCCGCCCTCGGACCCGCACCGCGTGGCCCGCGCGCCGTCGGTGTCCTGCCGCCACAGGCCGCCGGGTCCGTCGCCGTCGTCGGCCGCACGGCTGAGATACCAGTGCGCGCCCAGTGACAGCACGCCCCGGACCTCGGAGATCTTCGTCCGGTAGGCCTCGGTCGCGGGCACCCGGCCCGTGGCGTCGGCGGCGAGCAGCCCCGAGCGCCCGAGGGTCGTGCTGAAGGAGTAGCGCCACAGACGGGCCTGTCCGGGGCTGTCGCCGGAGGTCCACTCGCCGGCCACCAGACTGTCCGGCACCGTGCTGCGGTCCAGCGAGATCGCGCCGGGGCGCGGGGTGCCGCCGGCGCCGCCGAGCCGGTAGGAGCCGACCGCCGGCAGCACGTACCGGCAGCCGTGCGCCGACCAGCCGCCCGGCACCCGGCCGATCGCCTCCGCCTCGACCGTGGCGCGCTGGACGCGGTTCATGTCGTAGACGTACAGCGCGGTCCGGTCGCCGTCGTCGGCGGTGACCAGCAGTTTGTCCTCGTACCAGACCATGCCCGAGACATGGGAGGCGAGCCCCCGGTAGTCACGGCCGCCGTCGACCGGGACGGCGAGAAGGACCCAGGTGTAGCTGAGATGGTCCAGGTCGTCGGCGTCCACGAAGGCGACCCGGGCGAGCCCGCGCTCGCCGACCGCGCCACCGGGACCCGTCCAGCCGGAGAGGATCACGCGGTGCGCACCCCAGCGGCCGTCGTCGTCGGCGTCGCCGGAGGTGGTGACCGCGCCGGGCCGCCAGCCGTCGGTGTCCGCCGGGTTCCAGCAGTACGCGCGGGTGGCCGCCGGTGCGACGGGCAGTGCCTGCTTCTCGTCGGACGTGCAGTCGGCCGCGCCGCGCAGGGTGTGGTCGGCCCCGGCGAGGACGGCGGTGACGCCGACCGGCTGCCCCATCCCGCCGGCGAGCCGGCGCAGATCGGCGGACGGCACCAGGTTCTCCGTCAGGCGCAGCCGGGCCGTCTCGGCGGTCGAGGTGAGCGGCTTGAGCGCCCCGGGGTCGTCGGCGACCGTGGCCTGCGAGGCGCTGATCATGGTGGCCGCGGCGGTGAGCGCGAGGGCCGCTCCGGACAGGAACGCGCGCAGCGCCCGCCCTCGCCTGCGTCGGCGGTGCCTGCCACGTTGCTTCATCAGACCTCCCGAGGCGGACCAACTGCGCCTGTCGACCGGTACGTTGAGCGAGGAGCAGGTGGGGTGGCCCGTGCAAGGGATGCTACGACAGCCGGACACTGCCGGGGACGAAGACCTCGCAAATATGCGGAAGACACCTGCGGACGCGGCATATGCGGTATGGCTGGTCGACGCACGCCCGCGCACGCCGGGGCGTTGCCACCGGGGGCATCAGGCCAGGGCGGCCGACTCCCGGGCCTTCGTCACCGCCGGTGCGGTGGAGTGCGGCAGCAGGTCACGCGGGTCGCCGGGCAGCAGGACCTCCACGGACGCGTCCTCACAGAAACGATACGGCCGGTGCTCCAGAAACCCCCCGAAGTACCTCCGCACCCGTGACATCTCGGCCCGGACGGTCACCGTGCGCGCCGGGTCGCCGAACATGTCGGCCGCCAGGCCCGCCGCACTGCGCCCCGAGCGGTGCACGGCCAGCAGATAGAGCAACTCGGCATGGCGGGGACTCAGTTCATGGGTCCAGGAACCCGCGCTGCCGGACACCGTCACCGTCCAGCCGCGCGGCCGCCCCAGATCCAGCACGATCCGGGTGGCCGCCCGCGGCCCCGGCTCCGCGGCCGGCCGCACCAGCCAGCCGCCGGCCAGCGGCTCCACCGCGCTCAGCCCGAGCGCCGGGAACCACCGGCGGCCCGCCGCCAAGGACTTGGGCAGGGCGATCCGGTTCGTGTACGGCATTCCCGTCACGGCCGCGGTCCAGCCGTCCCGGTCCACCACCACCGCCCGGTCGCCCAGCCGCGCCAGCACCGGTGCCGCCACCGCGCGCAACTGCTCCAGCGAGTTCTGGTGCAGCTCGCGCAGCCGGGACTCGGCGAGCTTGGCCACCGTGTCGACCCAGGAGAGCGTGGCCGGATGCATCGTCTCCAGCGGGCCGCTGAGGTCCACCACCCCGAGCAGCCGGCCGTCGCGCGGATCGGAGATCGGCGCCCCCGTGCAGGTCCAGCTGGTCTGACTGCGGACGAAGTGCTCACCGGCGAACACCTGCACGGGACGGCGTACCACCGCCGGGGTGCCCACCCCGTTGGTGCCGACCACGTCCTCGCGCCAGTCCGCGCCCAGTTCGAACCCGAGTTCGTCGGCCTTGCGCAGCACCGGTGAGCAGCCCTCGCGCCACAGCACCCGGCCCTCCGCGTCGGCGATCACCATAATGTGCCGGGTGACGTCCGCGAACTGCAGCAGTCCCTCGCGCAGCACCGGCAGGACGTGCCGCAGCGGTGACTCCTCGCGCCGCCGCTGCACCTCGTCGGCGCCGAGCAGACCGGATCTGAAGTCGTGCTCGGGGTCGACCCCGCTGCGCGCCATGCGCCGCCAGGACTGCTCGATCACCGGCCGGGGAGCGATCGGCGCGCGCTTCCCGGCGAGAGCGGCCTCGCGCATGTCGCTGAGCATCCGCGCGGCACGATGCGCGTCGACGGAGGCGAGTTGCGTCATGTTCTTCGGCGAGTACGCCACTGGGCCCCCCGGGAAACTCCTGCGACCACCGGAAAAGTCAAGCCCCGCGGCCGACGGTTTCCGGTCCTGTTCCGCCGGTTCGGGCGGTGCGTCACATCATGCCGCCCGAAGGCGACGGAGGGGCTGACTCCGGACACACCGGCCCGCAAGTTGCAACCCCCTGCAACCCTGGTGCACCTCCACGCTTTGTTCGAAACTTGACGCACGCCGTCCCGAGCGGCGTTTCTGGCCTCGCAGGGCCAACCTCGCGGGGGTGGTGCCGTGTCGGCGCAGCACCACCCCCGCGGTCATACGCTGCCGGACCCGCAGGTCAGCCGAGCGGCCGCGCGCGTTCCACCACCGCCGCCAGGTCCAGGGTGGACGGCAGGGTCCCGAAGGCCGCGCCCCAGTCGCCGCCCAGCCGGGAGGCACAGAACAGGTCCGCGACCTCGGTCGGCGCGTACTGCACGAGCAGCGCCCCCTGGAGCACCAGCGCCAGCCGTTCGGCGAGCCGCCGGGCCCGGCCCTCGATGCCCTCCAGATCGGCGAGTTCGGTCAGCAGGTCCTTGATCGCCCGGTCCAGCCGGTGGTCCGCGCCACGCGCCCGCCCGACCTCCTGGAGGTAGGCGTGCAGCGCCTGCGGCTCCCGCTGCAACGCCCGCAGCACGTCCAGCGCCTGGACGTTGCCCGCGCCCTCCCACACCGAGTTCAGCGGCGATTCGCGCACCAGTCGGGGCAGGCCCGACTCCTCGACGTACCCGTTGCCGCCCAGGCACTCGGCGGCCTCCACCGCCACCGGCGCACACCGCTTGGTCACCCAGAACTTCGCCGCCGGCACCGCGATCCGCAACAGCGCCCGCTCCTGCTCGCCCCCGTCGTCGCAGGCGGCCGCCAGCCGCAGCGCCAGCGCGGTCGCCGCCTCCGACTCCAGCGCGAGATCGGCCAGAACATTGCGCATCAGCGGTTTGTCCAGAAGCCGCCCGCCGAACGCCTCCCGGTAGGTGCAGTGGTGCACCGCCTGCGCCACGGCCTGCCGCATCAGCCCCGCCGAACCCAGCACACAGTCCAGCCGGGTGGCCGCGACCATCTCGATGATGGTGCGCACCCCCTGTCCCTCCGCACCCACCCGGCGCGCCCAGGTCCCGTCGAACTCGACCTCGGACGAGGCGTTCGACCGGTTGCCCAGTTTGTCCTTGAGCCGCTGGAGCAGGAACACGTTGCGGGAGCCGTCCGCCAGCACCCGCGGCACGAGAAAGCAGGTCAGACCCTCGGGAGCCTGCGCCAGGACCAGGAACCCGTCCGACATCGGCGCCGAGCAGAACCACTTGTGCCCGGTCAGCGCATAGGTGCCGGCCTCGGCGAGCGGCACCGCGGCCGTCGTGTTGGCCCGGACGTCACTGCCGCCCTGCTTCTCGGTCATGCCCATCCCGAACAGCGCGCCCGCCTTCTGTCCGGCGGGCCGCAGCGTCCGGTCGTACAGCGCGGACGTCAGCCGCGGCTCCCACTCGGCGGCGAGCGCCGGATCGTGGCGCAGGGCCGGGACGGCCGCGTGCGTCATCGACAGCGGGCAGCCGGTCCCGGCGTCGACCTGCGTCCACACCAGGAACCCGGCCGCCCGTCGCACATGCCCGCCCGGCCGCGTCCACGCCCCGGTCAGGCCCGCCGCGACACCCTTGCCGAGCAGCCGGTGCCAGGCCGGGTGGAAGTCGACCTCGTCGATCCGGTTGCCGTAGCGGTCGTGGGTGCGCAGCCGCGGCGGGTTGGTGTCGGCCTGCACCCCCCACTCCTGCACCTGGGCCGACCCGGCGGCCCGCCCCAGCGACTCGAGTTCGTCGCGCGCCTCGTCGAGCACCGCCGGGTCGACATGCCGATCGACCGCCTCGGCCAGTGCCCGGTCGGCCGAGTAGACGTCGTACCCGGTCAGGGGCGGGGGCTGATTGGTCACGGAGTGCGTCCTGCCTGCCATACCCCGGAACCTACCGCCCGCCCCGCCGGCCCGGACCGCCGAGACACGGAGGTCCGGGCCGGGCAGGCAGGGCAGGCGGCGGT
Organism: Streptomyces sp. NPDC002265; assembly: GCF_040296125.1. Classification (NCBI taxonomy): domain Bacteria; kingdom Bacillati; phylum Actinomycetota; class Actinomycetes; order Kitasatosporales; family Streptomycetaceae; genus Streptomyces; species Streptomyces sp. NPDC002265. The sequence goes on from NZ_JBEOWS010000015.1 coordinate 44,385, forward strand.
CCGGTACCGGTCAGCCCAGCCGGGACAGCGCGGTCTCCAACGGGTCCTCCGTCAGCGCCTCCTCCGGCCAGCCAGGGCAGTACACCGTGTCCAGATAGCGCTCACCGAGGTCGGGGGCGATACCGACGGCCGTGAGACCGGGGCGGCCGTGCTGCGCCAGCCACTGTCCGGCGCCACTGACGACCGTGCCGGTGGAGCCGCCGAACAGGAAACCCCGCGCGGCCAGCCGACGGCAGGTGCGCACGGTGTCCCGCTCCTCGACCCGGACCACGTCGTCGACGTACGACGTGTCGAGCAACGGCGGCTCTACGCTCGAGCCCAGGCCCGGAATCATCCGGCGGGCCGGGGCGCCGCCGAAGGTCACCGAACCGACACTGTCCACGGCGACCACCCGCACCCGCCGCCGCCACTGCCAGAACCAGCGCGCACAGCCCATCAGCGTGCCGGTGGTGCCGGCGCCGACGAACAGCACGTCCAGGTCGGGGAAGCGACGGGCGATGGCGGGCGCGGTGGTGCGGTAGTGCGCCCGCCAGTTGCCCGGGTTGGTGTACTGGTTGAGCCACACATACCGCTCGTCCGAGGCGCACAGCGCCCGCACGTACGCGATCCGGGCGCCCAGCAGGCCGTTCACCGGGTCGGGCTCCCGGATCACATGGACCCGGCTGCCGAGCGTCTCCATCAGCCGGATGGTCGGCTGGTTGCACCGCGCGTCGGTCACGCACAGGAACCCGTAGCCCCGGCTCGCGGCGATCACGCTCAGTGCCACGCCCAGGTTCCCGGACGACGACTCGACCAGGACCGAGCCCGGCCGCAGGACGCCGGCGCGCTCGGCGGCGTCCACCATCTCGCGCGCGGCCTTCAGCTTGACGGACCCGGCGAAGTTGAAGCCCTCGCACTTGAGGTAGAGCGGAAGCTCCAGCGCGGCCCGCAGGTCGACGTAGAGCTCCTCCTCGTTGAACTCCGAGGGATCGGAGATGACGGGCATGTTGTCCCCCTGTTCCCGCTGCATGCCCCGCCGGTCATCCGTGCCGGCGCAGTTCGTGGAAGAAACCGTCGACGACGCGCAGTTCGCCCAGCCGGACCATCTCGTCGTGGACGAACCGGCCGACCGCGAGGTCGAGCACGCCCAGCCCGAACGGCGAGAAGACCACCGTCCGGTCCGCCGGGACCTCCGCCCGCCCGGTCAGCACGTCGTGCAGTGTGCCGTCGAGGAACTCACGGCTCCCCGTGAGGCGTTCGACGAGATGCGGCGAGGTGTCGGCCTTCAGGCAGTGCTCGACGTCGTCGACGAAGTTGGCCGAGGCGAGCAGGATCCGCGGATCCAGATCGCGCAGCGACACATGCAGCACCAGCGGATGGTGCGCGAACCAGGCCAGGTCGTGGACGTGCGGCTGAGCCGCCACGGTGGCGAAGACCAGCAGATCGCTCGACCGGACCAGGGACTCCGCGCTGTCGTGCACGGTGATCCGGCCCTTCGTCCCCGACCGCTCCAGATAGCCGCGGAAGCCCGCCGCGCTGTCCGCGGACAGGTCGTGCACCCCCGTCTCCTCGAACTCCCAGCCCGTCGCGGTGAGATGGGTGTGCACATAGCGGGCGATCAGCCCGGTGCCGATGAAGCCGACCCGCGCCGGACGCGGCCGGGACCTGCTCAGCCGGTCCGCGGCCAGCGCCGCCGAGGCCGCCGTGCGCGTGGCGCTGATGACCGAACTCTCCAGGCAGGCGTACGGATAGCCGGTCACGGGGTCGTTGAGGATCAGCACCGCGGACGCGCGCGGCAGCCCCGAGCGGGTGTTCTCCGGGAAACTGGAGATCCACTTCAGTCCGTCGACCCGCTGTGGCCCGCCGAGCGAGGCGGGCAGCGCGATGATCCGCGCCGACGGGCGGTCCTCGAAGCGCAGGAAGTACGAGGGCGGGTTCACCGACTCGCCCTCCCCGTGCAGCCGGTACACCTCCTCGACGAGCCGCCCGACCTCGGGCTCCCTTCCGTGCAGGGCCCGTTGGACCTGCTCTCCGGAGATGACCGCGAACGCGGGCGCGTCGATCCGGTCCGGTGTCGTCGTCATACCGTTCCCACCTCGTTCTCCATTGCTGTCGGCGCGTGGCCGACCGGCCGGACCGGGTCGCCGAGCGCGGCGAGCACCTCGCGCGGTCCGGTGAAGGGCTCCCTGCCGTGCGCCGTACGGATGTTGTCGACCAGCAGCAGATCGCCGGACTGCCACGGCTCGCGCACGGTGTGGGCCTCGTACACCTCGTTGATGCAGGCCACGACGTCCTCGCCGATCGGGTCCCCGCCGCCGAACCGGGTGCTGAAGGGCAGCCCCTCGGGGCCGTAGACGTCGGTCAGGTACTCGCGTACCTCGGGCTCCATCGTCCACTCGCTCAGGAACGAGATCTGGTTGAACCAGCAGCGTCTGCCGTCGGCCGGATGCGTGAGCACGGCACCCCGCCGTTGCCGGGTGCGCAGCGCGCCGTCGTCCTGCCAGGCGAACTCGATGCCGTGCGCCCGGCAGTAGCGCTCGACCGTGGCCCGGTCGTCGGTGCCGAACGCCTCGGCGACCGACGCCCCCAGCTCGTCGTGGTAGGTCCGGGCCAGTGTCCAGCCCTCCTTCTCGAACCGCTCGGTCAGCTCGGCGGGCAGCGCCTGGAGAACCGCCGCGGCGTCGGCCAGCGGGGTCGCGCCGCCCTCGGCCGGCGCCTCCAGGCACGCGAACAGCAGCAGGCCCGGGAACTCGTCGGCGTAGCTCAACTCGTGGTGCAGGCACATCTGCTGGTTCGGCGGCCACTTGGTGGAGGAGTACACGCCGTCCCCGTACGTCCGGCGCGGCGCGAACGGCTCCCGGTCCTGCATCAACGTGTCGGTCAGCCGCCGGAAGACGGCCGCGCAGGTGTCCGGGTCGCCCAGGCCGAGACCGCGCACCAGCACGCGTCCCTGCCCGGCGACGACCGCCCGCAGCGCGTCACGGTGCGCCTCCGCCCAGGCGACAGGGTCGCCGCCGGGGTCGGCGTGCAGCAGCGGCGGACTGCCCGGGGCCAGCGACAGGCCCGGCAGGACGAGGGGAGATGAGGACGTCATCTCGTGGTTCCTTTCGGTGGTGCGGATGAGCGGTAGTGCGGGGGGTGGACAGAGGGTGCGGCGGGCGGTCGCCGCCGCTCAGGCCGTGGGGCCGAGCAGGACCGCCAGATCCGCGAGGACCGGATGGCGGGTCACGTCCTTGAGGGTGACCGCCCGGTCCAGCGCGATCACCAGCCGTACCGCGGCCAGCGAGGTGCCGCCGCGGTCGAAGAAGTCGTCCAGGCGGCCGATCCGGTCGGCGGGGATGCCGAGCACCTGCGACCAGGCCGCGGCCATCCGGTGCTCGTCCGGTGTGTCGGGGCCGCCCTCGACCGCGCCGAGCTGCTCGGCGAGCACGCCCAGCGTCCGGCGGTCGATCTTGCCGTTCGCCGTCAGCGGCAGCCGGTCCCGCCAGTGGACGGCCGAGGGGACCATGTAGGCGGGCAGCGACGCGGCCAGCCGCTCCCGGACGGCCCGCGCCTCGACCGGAGACGCACCGGTGCAGAACGCCACCAGGCGGGTACCCCGGACGACCACCACCGCGCCGTCGCGGATCCCGGGCACCCGCAGCAGCGCGCTCTCGACCTCGCCGAGCTCGATCCGGAAGCCGCGCACCTTCACCTGGCTGTCGCGCCGCCCGAGGAACTCCAGCTTCCCGTCGGGCAGCCAGCGCCCGTGGTCGCCGCTGCGGTACAGCCGCTCGCCCGGGCGGTACGGGTCCGCGGTGAACGCGGCGGCGGTGCGCTCGGGATCGTTGACGTAACCCCGTCCCACGCACACACCGGAGAACACGATCTCGCCGGGCGCCCCGAGCGGCACCGGCGCCAGCCCGGCGTCGACGACGTACGCGCGCACGTTCGCGATCGGCCGCCCGAGCGGGACCCGCGCCTGCTCCGGCACCGCGCGCATGACCTCGTGGTTGGTGTCGTCCGAGGTCTCCGTCAGCCCGTACGCGTTGACCAGCCGGATGCCCGGCCGCGCCGCGAACCAGCGCTGCACCAGCTCCTTCTTGACCGCCTCCCCGGTGACCGACACACAGTGCAGGTCAGGCAGTTCGCGCGGCCGCTGCTCCAACTCGGCCAGCACCGCGTCGAGATACGACGGCACGACCTGGAGCACATGGACCCCGGCCCGCTGGACGGTGTCCACGAACAGCGGCACGTCCAGGATCGTCTCCTGGCCGACCAGCAGCGTCCGCCCGCCGGCCACCGGCCCCGCCAGCAGCTGCCACAGCGAGATGTCGAAGCACTGCGGCGCGGTCTGCGCGACCGTCTGCCCGGCCTCGATCCCCAGGTCGTCGATCTTGGCGAGGAGATGGTTCAGGAAGCCCGCGTGCTCGCACATGGCGCCCTTGGGCTCGCCGGTGGAGCCGGACGTGAAGTAGATGTAGGCGAGTTGGCCGGCCTCGACCTCGACCCCGAGGGCGCTGTCGTCGTGGACCTCGGCCCACACGGTGTCGACCAGCACGGTCCGGGCGTCCACCGCCGCCCGGTCGAGCGTGTCCGTGCTGCCCCGCTCGCCGACGACGAGTTCGCAGCCGGCCCGGGACAGGACGGCCGCGATCCGCTCGGCCGGGAAGTGCGGCTCGACGGGCAGGTAGACGCCGCCCGCCTTGAGCACCCCGAGGACGGCCGCCATCCATTCCAGGTCGCGCTCCATGACGACGGCGACCACGCCCTCCCGGCGCAGGCCCCGGGCCAGCAGCGCCCGGCCGATCCGGTTGGCGCGGGAGTCCAGCTCCCGGTACGTCCACTGCCGGTCGCCCTCGACGGCGGCGATCGCGTCCGGGTGCAGCGCCACCCGCTCCTCGAACAGCTCGTGCACCCGGCGGTCCGGCAGCTCGCGCGACGGGCCCGCCAACTCGGTGAGCTGGTGGCGGACTTCGGCGTCGGACAGCAGGCTCCGCGTGGTGTGGTCGGCCTCGGGGTCGGCGTCGATCAGGGCGAGCGCGGTGAGGTGGTAGCCGGCGATGCGCTCGGCCGCCCGGGCGTCCAGCACGTCGGTGCGATAGCGCAGCCGCAGCCGGCCGTCGTGCACGCTCACATGCAGTACGGCGTCGTCGGCGCCGTCGTGGACGCCGTACGGGTCGAGCACCGTCTCGGCCGCCGGGTCGCCGCCCGGGGCCGCGCTCTCCATCAGCGCCCGCCACGAGCCGGGACCGGCGGACAGCCGGTGGGCGACCGGCTCCTCGCCCTTCGCCGGGACGAACCGGATCGTCACCTCGTGCTCGCCGGACAGCGCGGCGAGCACCTTGGCGTGCGCGGCCAGCAGCACGTGCTCGGACGGCACGTGCTCCGACGGCGGCACCTGCTCGGACGGCAGCACGTGCGCGGACGGCGGCACCTGCTCGGACCGCGGCACCGGCCGGGGCAGCGGCACTTCGTAGGTCGCCATGCCCGGCACCGGGGCGGTGGTCCACCTGGGGATCGTCTCCATCGTTGCTTCCTTCTCCGTCTCCGTCACGCGCGGCGCAGGGCCGTCGCGGGATTGCCGCCCCAGTGCGCCCGCGGCGGTACTTCCTCGCCCTTCATCAGGAAGGAGTCGGGGGCGAGCACGGCGCCGTCGCCGAGCGAGACGCCGTAGTGCACGAGTGCGCCGGTGCCGAGCGTGCAGCCGGCGCCGATCGTGATGTGCTCGGACTTGAAGGTGCCGTCCTCCTGCGAGTGCGACTGCACCTTGGTGTGGGCGCCGAGCGTGCAGTCGTCGCCGATCGCGGTCAGGGTGCGCTCGGTGATGTAGCAGCCGTCGTCGAAGACGCGGCGGCCGATCCGGACGCCCAGCAGCCGCCAGACGACGTTCTTGAACGGCGTTCCGTTGAACACCGCGAGGTGGTGGTCCGGCACCTTCCACAGCCGCTCGTGCCACCAGAAGTACGGGTCGTAGATCGAGCACAGCTTCGGCTGCAGCGGCCGGAACCGGCCGATCACGCGTTCCACCAGTGCCCAGTAGCCGGTGCTGAACGGCAGCGCCACGATCATGGCGGCCCCGATCAGCAGACCGCCCGCCGTGCCCTGGGACCCGGACAGGTCGACGGCGCCGAAGCCGAGCACGGTGAGCAGGCACCAGTGCAGCCAGCGCAGGAACAGGAACAGCCCCATCGTGCGCAGGTTGTGCCGGTTCTTCGCGGTCAGCCGACGGTGCAGCTCGTCGCCCTCGCGGAGGTGGTCGAAGCGGGTGTCGCGCTCCACGGTGCGCGGGATCTCGAAGGGCGGCGAGCCGAGCAGCCCCACGCCCTCGCGGATCTCGCCGTCGAGCGGGACCATCACCTTCGTCGCGAGCAGGCAGTTGTCGCCGGTGCGGCCGCCGGCCGGGTAGGCGATGTGGTTGCCGAGGAAGTTGTGCGCCCCGATGACGGTGCTCGACAGACGGAAGGACGTGGCGGAGAAGTCGGCGTTGACGATCGACAGCCCGTCGGCGACCATCGTGCCGCTTCCCACGGTGGCCAGATGGGGCGACTCGTGCGCGACCGCCGAACCGAAGTTGGAGCCGGTCTGCTCCACCTCGCCCAGGTCGTAGCCGATGGCCCGCAGATAGCCGGTGATGTACGAGCTGTCGCCGAACAGCCAGGTGAAGAAGTGGATGTTGGACAGCCGGGCGATCGCTCGCTGGACCGAGTGGTGCAGGCCGTAGAGCGGATAGGTCCGGTCCGGGCGCACCAGCGGGCGCAGCAGCCTCGGCACCAGGCACACGGCGGCGAGGCCGAGCACGACGAAGGCCGTGAAGAGCACCAGGGACAGGCCGAGCGCCTCGACGTAGAAGCGGGGGTTGTCCAGGTCCTGGCTGTTCGGGTCGGTCAGCCGGTCGAGCGCGGGCACCAGGGGGAGCACCAGATAGGTACCGCCCACGGCGACGGGTACGTACACCAGGAGCACCTGCAGGAGTCCGCCCAGGCCGTAGACGGCGCGGCGCAGGGTCCCGCAGGGCGCGGACGGCACCCGGACGTAGTCGACGTCGGTGGGCTGGGCGGGCGAGCCGTGCCGGTGCTCGCCGGCCGGGACCGCGATCCCGTCGTAGAGCGCGGAGGCGTGGCCGAGCTGGGCGCCGTCGCCCATCGAGACGCCGATGTCGAGCACGGTCTTCTCGCCGACGTACACGTCCTTGCCGAGGGTGACCGGGCCGGTCCGGATCAGCCCCGCGTGGGCCCGGTAGCAGAGGAAGAAGCTCTCCTTGCGGATCACCGTGCCGGAGCCGATGGTCAGCAGGTCGGTGCAGACCGGGACGGAGTGCGACAGGATCGTGACGCCCCGGCCGATCCGGGCGCCCAGGGCCCGCAGGTACAGGACGTACAGCGGGCTGCCGGCGAACAGGACCATCGGGTTGGCGTGCAGCAGCGCCTTGACGAGCCAGAACCGGACGTAGGCGAGGCTCCAGACCGGGAACTCGGTCTCCTTCCAGCGGCCGACGAGCACCCACTTGGCCACCACCGGCACGGTGCAGACCCCGGTGAACACCGCGCCGCCGAAGACCGCCGAGCGCAGATAGACCTCGGCCACGGAGCCGGCGTCGGAGATCCAGGAGTAGCCGCGGGCGGTGACGAGCCCGGTCAGCAGGCAGTACCCGACGAAGACCAGGAGCTGGAGGGCGCCGCACAGGACGTAGCGGGCGGTGCTGCCGGGCGGGGGCGCGGGGACCTCGACCGGGGCGGGGACGTCGGCGGGCTCCTCGGCCAGTGCGGCGGCCAGGCCGCGGATCGTCGGATGGCCGTAGACGTCCTTCATGGACACCGCGGGCAGGTCGGGGTGCTTGCGGACCCGGGCGCAGAACTGCGCCATGACCAGGGAGTTTGCGCCGAGATCGTCGAAGAAGTTGCTGTCGGCGGGGACGTCGTCGCGGCGGACGACGCCCGCGAGGACCTCTGCGAGAGCGCTCTCCAAGCTGGTGCTGGTGCCGGTGACGGCGAGGCCTGGGTCCGGGCCGATGCCCGGGACGGTGACGGTGCCCTTGACGGTGGGCTTGCTCACCACGTGCGCTCCTTGTTGCGGTTTGACTGGTGGTGCGGGTGGACGACGGGAGGAGTGGTCGCGGTGCGCGCCCGCCGGATCGCGGCGGTGACCACGCGTGCCAGCGGCCCCCGGTCCCGGGAGCGGCGCCACACGACGGCGAGGAGCGGTGAGGCCGCGGCCAGTACTGCGTACAACGAAGCGGGGGAGCTCCCCGATACGCCTGTGACGTCCGACCGCTGCCGGACCGCGGCGGCCGGCCCGACCCGGGGCGGCCGCGGCGCGGCGGGATCCCGGCCGTCGACCAGGGGCGGTGACGGCGCGGGCGTCAATGAGCGCGATACCGGCATGTCGGTTCTCCGGACAGGAATGACGGACGTCGGGACGGGCGTGAGGACAGAAGGACGGAACGGCGGACGGAATGAAGGGCGCCATGGCGAAGGGTGGAATGACGAAGGGCGGAATGGCGCCGGCATGCGGCGGCGCTGGGTTCCGGTGTTTGGGCGCAGAAGTGACCCGAGATGTTCGAGTGGAATTCGTTCGAAAGAATGTATGAGTGGCCGCGTGAATGTTTGGCGTGCAGAAAATGGCGTGGTGCAGCACGGCATGACCCACGTGGAACCACGCGGATCACGGGTAACGCGGCTGGATCGGGTCTTGGTCAGAGACCCCTGTTGTCCCCCGTGTCGTGTGCGCCGAGCCCTCCTCGGAGCGCGCAACGAATGCAATCAGAATTCTTTCGAGCCACTCAGGAACGGGTCAAGGGCATTTCGGTCATTGACCCGTTCGCAACGGCCATCCATTCGCCGTACGAACCCCGGCGTTCTCTCGATCACCCGTCCCACCGGGGAACTCACCGAACGGACAGTGCAACTGCTCCGAAGGATTCCGGTTCTTTCGGACGTATAAAACCGGCCAACGCGGACATGACAGAAAAATGGTTCGATTTTACCGGTGGTTTCTTCTGGGTTGCTCATGAATTGCTGCCCGGTTGCGCGGCACGAGGGGGCCAAGCGGCGTCGTGGTCCGGCCGGTCCGCCCGTCACACCAGGGGTGATCTCATGCGCGTGCGGCGGATACCGTTAGGGGGTGCAGCCAGCAAGTCAGTCTCCCGAGCAACCCGAGAGCCCGTCCGGGCGTCTCCACCGGGCCCGTGCCCTCTACCGGAACGTCTCCAAGCGCAGGACCGCCTGGCTGCTTCTGAAGGACACCGTCAACTCCTGCATCGAGTACCGCATCCTCGGTCTCGCGGCCGAGGCGGCGTTCTTCTCGCTGCTGTCCGTACCGCCGCTGCTGCTGAGCCTCATCGGACTGCTCGGCTACGTCGACGACTGGACCGGCACCGACAGCATCAGCAGCCTGGAGAGCAATCTCCTGGAAGCCTCGCGCACCGTCCTGTCGGACCGGGGCGTCAGGGAGATCGCGCAGCCGATCCTGGACGACGTGATGAAGGGCGGCCGCCCCGACGTCATCTCCATCGGCTTCCTGTTCGCGCTCTGGTCCGGCTCCCGGGCGGTGAACGTCTTCGTCGACACCATCACCGTGATGTACGGCCTCGACGGCGTCCGCGGGATCGTCAAGACCCGGCTGATGGCCTTCCTGCTCTTCATCGTGGCGCTGCTGATCGGCTCGGTCGCGCTGCCGCTGATGGTCGCGGGTCCCGACGCGGTGGTACGGGTCGTGCCCTGGTCGGCGACGGTGGTGCAGGTCCTGTACTGGCCGGTGGTGATCGTGCTGTCCGTCGCCTTCCTGACGACGCTCTACCACGTGTCCGTACCCGTGCGCTCGCCCTGGATCGAGGACGTGCCCGGGGCCCTGGTGGCGCTCGCCATGTGGGTGCTCGGCAGCTTCCTGCTGCGGATCTACCTCCAGCACACCATCGAGGGCGCGACGATCTACGGATCCCTCGCCGCGGCCGTCGCCGTCCTGCTGTGGATCGGTGTGTCCGCGTTCGCCGTGCTGGTCGGGGCCGCGGTCAACGCCGCCATCGACCGCGTCTGGCCGGCCGCCGCGACCGCCGCGGCCCGCGCGGCCAACGAGCGGCACCGGGAGGAGGTGGCCGCGGAGTACGTCGCCCGCAGGTCGGCCGCGTGGACGCACGACCCGGACGACCCCGACGACGACGATCTCTACGACGCCGACATGCCGTCCGAGTTCCCCGAGCGCTGGTCCCGCTTCCTGCCGCCGGACGACGTCACGGGACGCCTGCGCACCCACACGAAGAGCTCCCCGAAGGGCAACGGCGTCAACGGCACCAATGCCGGCAACGGCACCGGTGGCAACGGTACGAACGGTGGCAACGGGAACGCGGAGGAACCGCCGACGCCGCAGTGACGGCCGGGGCGGGCCCGGATCGGCGCAGAAGACCGGGTGAGCCGGGGCGCGGACCTGATCGCGCGCTGTTCGCACGCGCCCGTACGCCCGGCCGCATACCCCGCGCGCCTGGCGCGGCCCACCGATTCGGGCGCGGCGGCAGCGCCTCGCGCGTACAAGTGTGCGCCCGGCGTGCCTGGTGCGCTCTGTACGACCGTTTGTGCGCCCGGCGCGCACAAGTGTCTGGTCGGTGCGCCCGCCGCGCCCGACTCCCGCCCCGCGCCCACCGAGCGGCGTAGCCTGACCCCCGTGTACGTGGAGCGGCGGTCCTCCTCGCTGAGCGGCGCGGTGGTGTGGACCCTCACCCCCTCGGCGGCGGAAGCCCGCCCGGTGCTGCCCGACGGCTGCATGGACCTGCTGTGGACCGAGGGCCGGCTGCTGGTGGCCGGTCCCGACACCCGGCCTCACCGCCCCGGGGGCGCGCCCGCGCGCTGGGCGGGCATCCGCTTCTTCCCCGGCACCGCGCCCGCGCTCCTCGGCGTACCGGCGTACGAACTGCGCGACCGGCGGGTGGCGCTCGACGACCTGTGGCCCACCGCGCCGGTACGGCGACTGTGCGAGCGGGTCGACGCGGCGGCCGACCCCGGGGCCGCGCTGGAGGAGATCGCGCGGGAGCGGGCCGAGGCCACGGACCCGCCCGACCCCGTCACGGCGAGTCTGGTGGCCGCCCTGGCCGCGGGCCGTGCGGTCGCCGCGACCGCCGACGAACTGGGTCTGGGGGTCCGGCTGCTGCACCGCCGCTCGCTGGCCGCCTTCGGCTACGGCCCCAAGACGCTGGCGCGCATCCTGCGGCTGCAACGCGCCCTCGCCCTGGCCCGCGACGGCGTCCCCGGAGCCGAGACGGCGGTCCGGGCGGGCTACGCCGACCAGGCCCACCTGGCCCGCGACGTGCGGCAGCTGACCGGTACGACGCTGGGCGCACTGCTGCGCTGAGCGCGTCCCCGTGGCCCGTCCGGCCCGCTCACCCCGCTCACCCCGCTCACCCCGCCTCCAGCGGAGCGAACAGGTCGACGCCGTTGCCGTCGGGGTCGAGCACCACGGCGTACCGCTGTCCCCAGAAGGCGTTCCACGGCTTCAGCTCGCCGTGGTACCCGGCGTCCACCAGCTCCTCGTACACGGAGTCGACCTCGTCCGGCCCCTCGCACCGCAGGGCCAGCGCGGCCCGGCCCTCGCCGGACGGCGCCCGCCACTGCGGACGGAAGGACCGGACGGTGTCCTCCGTGTCCAGCAACAGCCGCAGCCCGCCGGGCAGTCCGATCTCGACGTGCGGTTCACGCTCGGCCCCCTCGGGGATGGTGAAGCCGAGCCGGCGGTAGAAGGCGACGGAGGCGGCCATGTCGGAGACGACCAGCCCGATGGCATCGAATCGTGGACTCATGGGGCAACCGTAGGCGGCGGCCCGGACGCCGGTCTTGAACGAATCGGACACCCGCACGCCTCGGACACCCGCACCCCGTCCGTCCCGTCGGCTCACCGCCTCAGCCGAAGGTGACCGGCCCCCTGGGTGTCCCCACCGTGAACGAGATCCCCACCGGGCCCTGCGCGACGGCGAGTTCCGTGCCGAGGAGGGCCAGCAGCGGTCTGATCGCGTCCGGCTCGGGGGCGGTCGCGGACAGGGCGAGCAAGGGGGTCACCGGCAGACCCGACGCCGAGGGGTGGGCCGAGGCGCCCCAGTCGATGAGGAACGGCACCAGGCCCGAGGGGTGTGCGGTCCCGTCGGTCAGGCGCCACTCCAGCAGCGCCCCGTCGGGACGGCGGCGGCTCATCGCCCGTACCGGGCCGGGGTCGTGGCCATGGGCCCGCGCGGCCGCGACCGTCGCGTCCAGGTCGGGCGGGCTGATCGCCCAGGTGACCGTCCGCGGGGCGGCCAGAGCGTCCACGCCGAACGGGCGCGGACCCGGGACGTCGGGCTGCTCCGGGTCCGGCCCGATGATCTCCAGATAGCTCGTGCCGCCCAGCCCGACGAGGTGGTTGCGGGTGCCGAGCCCGACATGGACACCGCCGGGCGCGGGCGTCACACCGGTGCGCCGGGTGAAGTCGGCCACGGTCGCCGCCAGATCGGGGGTCGCGAGGACGAGATGGTCCAGCAGCGGTACGAGGGCGTCGGCGTTCATCCCGCCCGAGACTACGCTTCCCGTTCCGCCCGGCAACCCCGTAGGCGCGAGGCCCGTGCGGCCGGGCGGGCCTCACGCACCGCGCCGGGCGCGGCCGTCCGCTCCGCTCCCGGCCGGCGTCGGCGAGTCGGCGTACGAGTGACGTTTCTCCGGTGAACCGTCTGCGCCGATGGAGTGAGTAAAGCCCGTCCAAGGGAAGAGTTCGGGACCGCCCTAGAGATCCTCTCGTCCTGGCAAAGGGCGTCGTGTCGGCGACGGCCCGCACGCGGCAGCGTGCCCAACTCCCGAGAGGAATCGGACCTTGACGTACGGCAAGAAGTTGCGCGAACAGATCGCCGGGCCCGGAACAACTCCGCTGATCGGCGTGTACGACATGTACTCGGCGTCGATCGCCGCCGACCACTACGACGGGATGTTCGTCTCGGGCTTCGGCTTCGCGGCCTCGCACTACGGGCTGCCCGACATCGGATTCATCGCCTGGCCGGACATGATGGCGTTCGTCCAGCGGCTGCGCGGCGCGTTCCCGCGGCACCACCTCCTGGTGGATATCGACGACGGGTACGTCGATCCCGAGGTCGCCTGCCATGTGGTGGAGGGTCTGGAGCGGATCGGCGCCTCGGGGGTGATCCTGGAGGACCAGAAGCGGCCGCGCCGCTGCGGACACGCCGACGGCAAGCAGGTCCTGCCGCTGCACGAGTACCTCGCCAAGCTGGAGATGGTGCTGGCGACCCGCCGCGACCTGGTCGTGGTGGCCCGTACCGACGCCACGGACGAGCACGACATCCTGAACCGGGCCAAGACCCTGGCGGCGACGGACGCGGACGTGGTCCTGGTCGACGGGGTCCGCAGTGTGGAGTGGATCCGCCGGATCCGGGACGTGGTGGGGGACAAGCCGCTGCTGTTCAACCAGATCGCGGGCGGCAAGTCCCCGAGGCTCTCGTTGACCGAACTCGCCGAACTGGACGTCGACGTGGCGATCTACAGCACGCCGTGCCTGTTCGCCGCGCACGAGGCGATGCACTCCGCGCTGGCCGAACTCAGGGCGGCGGACGGCCGGCTGCCCGAGGTCGACACCGCGACCGGGGTCGGCGTCAGGGCCGCCACGGAACTGCTGGAGCGCAACATCGCCCGGCTGCGGGACGAGCCCCAGGGCGTGGGCGGGTGAGCCCTGAGGGTGCGCGGCTGCGCACGGCCACCGCTCTCGCGGCGGCCCTGCTGGCCGCGGTGACGGCGCCCGCCGCCGCGGACGGCAGTCTGATCACCGTGCTCGACAACTCCCACGCCGACTCGATCCTGGAGGTCGACCGGTCCGGCAACGTCCAGCAGGGCAGCGGCACCGCCGGCAGCGACCACGAGGGCAGCGCCGTGGACATGGTGGATGCCCTGGTC
>NZ_JBEOWS010000016.1:0-57691 GCF_040296125.1 Streptomyces sp. NPDC002265
GGCGAGGAGTTCCGCGGTGGCCCGGCCGATGCCGGAGGCGCCGCCCGTCACCAGCGCCTTGAGCCCGTCGAAGTCGTTCATACGGCCTGCCCCTCGCGCGCGCCGGGGTCGGCGGCCCAGAAGGTGCCGCCGGGGTAGGTGTACCGCTCGATCGAGCCGGGCCGCAGGGCGGCCGAGAAACCCGGCGCGGTGGGTGCCGTGTAGTGGCCCTCGCGGACGGCCACCGGGTCGACGAAGTGCTCGTGCAGATGGTCGACGTACTCGATGACCCGGTCGTCGGTGGTGCCGCAGAGCGCGACGTAGTCGAACATCGACAGGTGCTGGACGAGTTCGCACAGCCCGACCCCGCCGGCGTGCGGGCACACCGGCACCTCGAACTTGGCCGCGAGCAGCAGCACGGCAAGGTTCTCGTTGACACCGCCGACCCGGGCCGCGTCGAGCTGCACGATGTCGACGGCGCCGGCCTGGAGCAGCTGTTTGAAGACGATCCTGTTCTGGACGTGCTCGCCGGTGGCCACCTTCACCGGGGCGACGGCCCGGCGGATCGCCGCGTGGCCGAGGATGTCGTCGGGGCTGGTGGGCTCCTCGATCCAGTAGGGGTCGAACTCGGCCAGCGCCTTCGTCCAGGCGATCGCCTCGCCGACGTCCCAGCGCTGGTTGGCGTCGATCGCGATCCGGATTCCGGGGCCCACCGTCGCGCGGGCGACCCGGCAGCGGCGTACGTCGTCCGCCAGGTCCGCGCCGACCTTCAGCTTGATCTGCCGGAACCCGTCGGCGACGGCCCGCGCGGCGAGCCGGGCGAGCTTGTCGTCGTCGTAGCCGAGCCAGCCCGGGGACGTGGTGTAGGCGGGGAAACCGCGCTCCAGCAGGCGGGCCCGGCGCTCGTCCGCGCCCCGCCTGCCCCGGCGCAGCAGTTCCAGGGCTTCGGCGGGGGTCAGCGCGTCCGAGAGGTAGCGGAAGTCGATCTGGTCCACGAGCCAGGCCGGGTCCGCGTCGGCGAGGAGCCGCCACAGCGGCTTGCCCGCGCGCTTGGCCGCGAGGTCCCACGCGGCGTTGACGACGGCCCCGATCGCCATGTGCATCACGCCCTTCTCGGGCCCGAGCCAGCGCAGCTGGCTGTCGCCGGTCAGGTCGCGGCTGAGCGTGCCGGGGTCGGCGCACAGATCGGCGACGTCCCGTCCGACCACCTGGGCGCGCAGCGCCTCGATGGCGGCGACCTGGACCTCGTTGCCCCGCCCGATGGTGAAGGCGAATCCGTGGCCCTCGTCGCCGTCGGCCGCGTCGGTGCGCAGGACGACGTACGCCGCCGAGTAGTCGGGGTCCGGGTT
This sequence comes from Streptomyces sp. NPDC002265, assembly GCF_040296125.1. NCBI lineage: Bacteria > Bacillati > Actinomycetota > Actinomycetes > Kitasatosporales > Streptomycetaceae > Streptomyces > Streptomyces sp. NPDC002265. Next base: position 1,329 of record NZ_JBEOWS010000016.1, read on the forward strand.
CATCGCGTCGGAGCCGTCGAGCTCGCGCGAGGTGGGGAAGCGGATGTCGTAGGTGTCGACCGCGGTGACACGGGCGCGGAACGGGGGCGCGGGGGACGATGGGGACGCCGGGGACGCCGGGGACGACGCAGAGGACACGGCGGGCCTTTCGGTCGGCTGCGGGACGGGGAGCACGAGGGACGCGGTTCGGCTCCTGGCGGTGTGCGGTCGAGCGGCTGCCCGCATAATTATCGGACCACTCCGGGAAAAAGACCCCTTGTGGTGCCGGATGTCCTTGTTTTCGAGCCACAGTGGTCGGACCACCTCCGTGGTCGGATCGCGGCGCGTACGACAGGAGGAGCGGCGTGGACGAGACCGGGGAGCGGCCCGGCGTACCGGAGACGGCGGCCGGGGCGCAGGAGGCGGGGGCCGCGGTGCGGGAGACGGCGGCCGGGGCCGGCCGCTCCCGGGGGACGGTGACCCAGCGCGCCATCGAGCGGATCAAGGCGATGATCGGCCAGGGCCTGCTGGAGCCGGGCCAGCGGCTGCCGACGGAACGCGATCTCGCCGCCGAGCTGGGCATCTCGCGCAGCTCGATGCGGGAGGCGATCCGCGCGCTCACGGTCATGGGCGTGCTGGAGGCCCGGCACGGCTCCGGCATCTACGTCACCCGGCTGGAGGCCGGCGACCTGCTGGAGACCTTCGGTGTCGTCGCCGGTCTCTCCCGCGGTCCGCGGCTGGTGGAGCTGCTGGAGGTGCGCCGGGTGCTGGAGTCCACGGCGGCCGCGCTGGCCGCCGCCCGGATCACCCCGGACCGGCTCGCCGAGGTCGAGCGGCATCTGACCGCCATGGACGCCACCGACGACCCGGAGGAGATCCTCGCCCACGACCTGGCCTTCCATCGCGAGATCGCGGCGGCCGCGGGCAACGACACCATGGCCGCGATCCTGGAGGGCCTGTCCTCGCGCACCTTCCGCGCCCGGGTCCGGCGCGGCTGCCAGGAGGAGGGGGCCTTCGCGCGCACCCGCCGTGAACACGCGGCGATCCACCGCGCGCTGGCCGCCCGGGACCCCGAAGCGGCCCGCGCGGCGGCGGCCGCGCACGTGGCCGAGGTCGAGCAGTGGCTGCGCGGACAGACCGGGAGCTGAGCTCCCGGCGGGAACTCGATCACCACCTCTCGACGCGGGGCCCACGCAGGTGCATTGTTCTCCCAGAGTTCTCCCTCGGTACTCGAAGTTCCGCCTCGGTACTCAAGGTTCTCCCTCAGTTCTCGCAAGCAGCACCACTCCGCACCAAGGAGCGCCCGTGACCAGCTGGGTCGGCCGGACCGCCACAGAGATCGCCGCCGCCGTACGCGAGAAGCGGGCCGTGCCCCGCGAGGTGGTGGCCGAACATCTCGCCCGGATCGAGCGGCTCGACGCCGGTGTAGGGGCCTTCCGCACCGTACGGACCGAGGCGGCGCTGGCCGAGGCCGACGAGGTGGCCGGCCGGGCCGATCTGGCCGAACTGCCGCTCGCGGGCGTGCCGGTGGCCGTCAAGGACAACCTCGCGGTACGCGGCGAGTCCAATCGGATCGGTTCGGCCGCCACCCCGGACACGCCGGCCGCCGAGGACCATGTCACCGTGGCCCGGCTGCGGGCGGCGGGCGCGGTGGTCGTGGGTCTGACGAACGTGCCGGAACTGTGCATCTTCGGCACCACGGAGGGCGTCCACGGCACGGCCCGCAATCCGTGGGACCCCTCGCGCACGGCCGGCGGTTCGTCGGGCGGCAGCGCGGCCGCGGTCGCCGCCGGGATGGTGCCGATCGCCCTCGGCAACGACGGCATGGGCTCGTTGCGGATCCCGGCGGCCAACTGCGGCCTGGTCACCATCAAGCCGGGCCACGGGGTGGTGCCCGCGGGGATCAGCGACGGCGACTGGTTCGGCATGTCCGAGAACGGTCCGCTGGCCACCACGGTCGAGGACGCCCGGCTGATGTTCTCGGTGCTCGCGGACACGGAGATCCGCCGCGAGGAGGAGCCCGGCAGGCGCCGGATCGCGGTGTCGGTGCGCAGCCCGCTGGCCGGGGTCACGATCAGCGCGCCGTACACGACCGCCGTACGGGAGGCCGCCCGGCTGCTGGCCGGTGCGGGGCACGAGGTACGCCGGGCCGAGCCGCCGTATCCGCTCTCGCTCGGTGTCACCTCGCTCGCGCACTGGACGGCGGGCTCCGCGGTCGACGCCCGGGGGCTCGACCGGCGGCTGCTGGCCCGGCGCACCCGGGTGCACGCCACGGTCGGGCAGCGGTTCCTGGACGGGGTGCGCACCGGTGAGGGCCGCGAGCGGCTGCGGCGGAGGCTGGAGCCGTTCTTCGCCGAGCACGACATACTGCTGACCCCGGCGCTCGCCCGGCGCTCGCCCAGGTCGGCGCCCTGGCACGAGCGCGGCTGGCTGCACAATGTGCTGGTCAACACGAACTACTCGCCGCTGACCCCGCCGTGGAACCTGACCGGCTGGCCGGCGATGGCGGTGCCGCTCGGCACGCTGCCCTCGGGCGCCCCCACCGCCGTACAGCTGGTGGGACCGCCCGGGTCGGAGGGGCAACTGCTGCGGCTGGCGGAGCAGTTGGAGGAGCTGCGCCCTTGGCGGCGGACGGCGCCGCTGGACTAGAAGGAGCCCCCCCTCGCTTCGCCGAGCGGACCGGAAGGAGTCCCCCGCTTCGCTGATCTGCATGGGCGTGGGTCGGACACGCCCATGCGTGCGGCGATCGCGACGGTCCTGCTCCGGGCGGAGTCAGTCCACGCTGGGCAGGATGTGGGGCTCGGCGAGGTCGTCCTCGTAACCCGCCAGGCGGATCGGGGCGGACCGGGCCCACACGTCGAGGCTGCCGATCTCCCCCGGCCGGCGGCCCGGGCGCTCCGGGCGTTCCTTGGGGCGCTCCTCGCGATTCGTCTTCTCTGGTGTCACCGCGCACTCCTTATGTGTCGGTCACCCTCGGGACGTACCGGCCGATTCTCCGGCCCTTTCTCGACGCCCGCTCGGGTCATTGCCGGAAGCGGTTCGGACGCGGTGGCGCCGACTGACTCGCAGTGAGAGCAGGCCGCTGTGGACCGGCTTGTCCCATGACGGACTTCGGGTGCGGGTGGGACCCCTTACTGCTGTCCGTCGGCTACAGATTAACCAAATGAGCGGGGCAGTGCTCACTAGGTGATTAAAACTTGGGGTAACTCTCGCAAGTCACCCCGGCGCATCACCCTTTGATTTAAACCTATTTGCGTCCTTCTGCGCCTTTTATCTATCACTCGTTCGGCCTACTGCCCGGAAAGTGACGTCGAGGGGCCGGGCAGTTCAGGTGCCGTTGGCCCAGTGGCAAGCAGGCCATGATCTGCTGATGTACCGCAACGGCTGTCTCGCGGGAGGACCGGCGCATGGAGCTGCACAGCGTCGAGGAGCTGATGGACCTGCTGTACGCCTGCCGGGGTGTCCGCGACACCCGGGGGCCCACCCGGACCCCGGTCGACCTGCACGAGCACGCGCTGCGCACGGCGGCCCTGCTGCGCCGAAGCCGCCCCGCCGACAAGGAACTCCAGGTGACCGGCCTGGTGCACCCCATCGGGCAGCTGCTGCGGCCCGGCGACCCGGCCGGGCAGGCCGCCCAGGCCGCCGACGCGGTGCGTCCGCTCCTGGGGCAGCGGGTGTCCCGACTGATACGCCGGCACCCCTGGCTCGGCGGCTCCGCCGAGGACGATCTGGCGAGCCTGCGCCAGGCGGCCGAGGAGAGCCGCGGCGCCGGGTTCGACGCCGGGGTCCTGGAGGACTGGCGGACCGTGCTGGAGCTGGTGGCCGAGCGGCACTCCACCCTGCGGACGGTGGACTGACGGCCACCGGTCCCCGGACCGGCTCCCCTCCCCCGTACCGGGTTCCCTGTACTGGGTTCCCCGTACTGGAAACTGACGGACCGTCATGAGACGGTACGCGGATGACCTCGTCCTCCGCACTGACGGGCCGGACCGCCGTCGTCACCGGGGCCACCCGTGGGATCGGGCGCGCGGTCGCCCGGGAGCTCGCCGCCGCCGGTGCGCGGGTGTGCGTCACCGGGCGGGACGCCGACGCGGTGCGGCGGACCGCCGCGGAGCTGGGCGGCATCGGCCTCGCGGGCAGCGTGGCCGACCCCGCGCATCCGCGTGAGCTGACCGAGCTGGTGCTGCGCGAGTACGGGCGCATCGACGTCGTGGTCAACAACGCGGCGACGAACCAGCCGTACGGGCCGCTGATGGACGTCGACCCGGGAGCCTGGCGCGCGGCGTTCGCCGTGAACGTCGAGGCGCCGCTGCGGCTGGTGCAGTGCGCCTGGCACGCGTGGCTGCGCGAGCACGGGGGCGCGGTGGTCAACATCTGCACCGAGGGCGCGGAGCACGTCGGCCCGAACGTCGGCGCCTACGGGACCAGCAAGGCGGCCCTGCTGCACCTGACCCGGCAGCTCGCGGGCGAGCTGGCGCCGGGGGTGCGGGTCAACTCCGTCTCCCCCGGCCTCGTGCGCACCGATCTGGCGCGGTTCGTGTGGGAGCCGGGCGAGGCGGAGGTGGCCGCGGGGCTGCCGGCCGGCCGGATCGGGGAGCCGGAGGACGTCGCGCGGGCCGTGGCCTGGCTGGTGTCCGACGCGGCGGCCTGGATCACCGGGGCCGACCTGCTGGTGGACGGCGGCACCCGGGTGCGGGCCGCGTACTCCTCAGCGGGGTACGCGGTCCACGACCGGCTGCGCGGGGCTCACCACTTGCCCGGCGCGTAGTCCTTCATGAAGACGCCGTACAGGTCCTCGCCCGCCTCGCCGCGCACGATCGGGTCGTAGACGCGGGCCGCGCCGTCGACCAGGTCGAGCGGGGCGTGGAAGCCCTCGTCGGCCAGCCGCAGCTTGTCGTAGTGCGGGCGCTCGTCGGTGATCCAGCCGGTGTCGACCGAGGTCATCAGGATGCCGTCGGTGTCGAACATCTCCTGGGCGCTGGTCCGAGTCACCATGTTCATGGCGGCCTTGGCGGCGTTGGTGTTCGGGTGGCCCGCGCCCTTGTAGCCGCGGCCGAACACCCCCTCCATCGCGGAGACGTTGACCACGTACGCGCGCTTCGCGGACGCCCTGCGCGCGGCCTCGGCCATCTGCGGCCGCAACTTGCTGATCAGGATGAACGGCGCCGTGTAGTTGCACAGCTGGGTCTCCAGCAGCTCCACCGGCGAGATCTGCTCGATGGTCTGCACCCAGGTGTTGGTGTCGACCACGTCGGGCACCAGGCCGCCCGCGTCGATGGCCGTGCCCTCGCGGTGGCGGACCACACTGGCGTTGCCGGCGACCAGGGCGAGGTCGGCCACCTTCTGCGCGTCCAGGCCGCTGGCCCCGACCGGCAGCGCGGTCAGTCCGTCGACCGCTCCGGAGTTGAAGGCGCCGATGATCTGGCGGGCGGGCAGCTCACCGGCCGGCAACGGGGCGCTCTCGCCCTCGACGAGCGCGGCGTACGCCGCGGGCAGCCGCCGTACGGTCTGGGTCGCGTTGTTGATCAGGATGTCGAGCGGGCCCTGCGCGGCGATCCGGTCGGCGAGCTCCACGGCCTGGGCCGGGTCGCGCAGGTCGATGCCGACGACCTCCAGGCGGTGGATCCAGTCCGCCGAGTCGTCCATGGCCTTGAACCGGCGGACCGCGTCGTTCGGGAAGCGCGTGGTGATGGTGGTGTGGGCACCGTCACGCAGCAGCCGCAGCGCGATGTACATACCGATCTTGGCGCGGCCGCCGGTGAGCAGCGCGCGCTTGCCGGTGAGGTCGGTGCGGGCGTCGCGGCGGTCGCGGTTCAGGGCCGCGCAGCTCGGGCAGAGCTGGTGGTAGAAGTAGTCGACCTCGACGTAGCGGGTCTTGCAGGTGTAGCAGGAGCGCGGGCGCTGGAGTATCCCCGCGATCTGGCCCTGCTCCGTGACCGACGACGGCAGGATGCCCTCGGTCTCGTCGTCGATGCGCTGGGCGGAGCCGGTCGCGGTGGCCTCGGTGACCGCCTTGTCGTGCGCGGTCTTGGCGGCCCGGCGCTCCTGACGGCGGCGCTGCTTGACCGTGCGGTAGATGGCCGCGGTGGCCCGGCGCACGGTGATCGCGTCGGGGTGGTCGACGTCCAGTTCGTCGAGCTCCTCGAGCACGCCGAGGCAGACGGCCATTCGCTCCGGGTCGATACCGGGCCCGTACACCACGTCGTCCGTGGTCGTCGTGCCGTGCTCTGTCACCGTCATCGCGCTGCCGTTCCCTGGGGTCCCGTCGCGGCGCTCCGACCGCGCTCGCTTTCGAACGGGGAATTCTACGGAGCGCCCGACGCCGGGACAAAACCGCTGGGCGGTCAAGGGCCGCAGGCCGTGATGAGCGTCTCCACCTCCTCGGCCAGCGCGTGGGCGAAGCGGTCCAGGTCCGGTACGGCCTTGGCGTCGGCGACGAGCCCGTAGTGGACCCGGCCGCGGTAGGTCGAGACGGCGACCGCCAGGGACTGGCCGCGGGCGAGCGGGGCCAGCGGGTAGACCTCGGTGACCGGGTTGCCGCCGAGCTTCAGGCCGAGGCTGGGCAGCGGCACGCTGGTGACCAGGATGTCGAACCAGAGCCGGGCCGCCTGGCTCACCAGCGGTCCGCCGAGCCGGTGGCCGAGCGCGGGCACGTGGTCGGCGAGCAGGGCGACCGCGCCCGCGCCGCGGTGCGGGCCCGCGTCCTTGTTGCGGTCCATCTGGGCGCGGACCGCGCCGAGCCGGCCGAGCGGGTCCGGATCGTCGACGGGGAGCCGTATCAAGTAGCCCGAGAGCCGGTTGCCCTGCGGGTGCGCGGTGCGCGGGCGGCGCCGGGAGACGGGGATCAGCGCGCGGGGCGCCACACCGGCGCTGCCGTCGCCGCGTTCGTCGAGCCAGCGGCGCAGCGCCCCGGCGACGAGCGCGATCAGGACGTCGTTGACGGTGCCGCCCACCGTCTTGCGCACCCGGTGCACGTCGTCGAGGTCGATCACCACTCCCGCGATGCGCCGGGTGCCGGTGGGTTCGGCGGTCAGCGCCGGAACGGTTCGCCCGTTGAGGGTGGACACGGCGACGGAGGCGCCGATGTCCAGGGCCCGGCCCGCGTCGGACAGCGCGCCGCGCAGCAGCCCCGGCAGTCGGCGCACGTCGGGCAGCAGACCGCGCTCGGGCGGCTGCGCCGGGCGCGCACGGGGCGCGGGCAGGTCCAGGGGGTCGAGCACGGCGGCGGCGAGCGTCAGCGCGCGCAGCCCGTCGGCGAGGGCGTGGTGGAACTTGAAGAGCACGGCGAAGCTGACGCCGTCCTCGCCCGGCAGCACGTGCGCCTCCCAGGGCGGGCGGCCGCGCTCCAGCGGACGCTCCATCAGCCGGCCCGCCTCCGCGTGGAAGTCGGTCGTCGGGGCGTGCAGCAGGACGTGCTGGAGCGGGTCGAACTCCGGGTCGGTCTCCCGGGCCGCACCGCCGAAGGCCAGTGGCCGGCGCAGGTCGAGCGGCTGCCACACGTCCCGGATCCGCATCCGCAGCCCCGGTACGACGGCCGCGCGGGCGGCGAGCAGATCGGCCGCGTGGGCGCCCGCGGTGGGCGAGCGGGCCGAGAAGACGCCGAGCGCGCCGAGGTGCATCGGATGCTCGGCGGACTCGATGTTCCAGAACGCCAGGTCGAGAGGGGCGAGCAGGTCGGAAGTCAATGGCTTGCCTCGCGTCGACGTGGGGACGGTTGAGCAAGCAGTCAAGCGCCATGAATGATTACGGTCAAGCGTGATCAGGCTACGCTCAGTAAATAGCGGATTAAGTCCCGGTGACGGCGCCTCAGCAACCCCGCTGGTCACAGGCGTTGCGAGGCGCCACCGGAGACGACTAGCGCGGTCCACACACCGGTGATCGGTATCGTGTCCGATTTCTGCCGGACGGACCCTACGGAACCGGCTGCCCCTTGCCCAGGGCGATCACGCCGTTCCTCGAGACGGTGTACAGCTCCGCGTCCCGCTCCGGGTTCACGCCGATCGTCGCGCCCGGCGGGACCTCGACGTTCTTGTCCAGGACGGCCCCGCGCACCACCGCACCCCGCCCGACATGGACGTTGTCGTGCAGGACCGAGCCCTGGACGACCGCGCCCGGATCGACCACCACGCCCGGCGACAGCACGGACCGCGTCACCTGCCCGCGGATCAGACAGCCGGCGCTGATGATCGACTCGCCCGCGATGCCCCCGGCGTTGAAACGGGCCGGCGACAGCTGGTTGGAGTGGGTGTAGATCGGCCAGCTGCGGTTGTAGAGGTTGAAGGCCGGACGCTCGGCGATCAGGTCCATATGGGCGTCGTAGTACGCGTCGAGGGTGCCGACGTCCCGCCAGTAGCCCCGGTCGCGGCTGGTCTCGCCGGGCACGTGGTTGGCGCTGAAGTCGTACAGCTGCGCCTCGCCCCGGCTGGTGAGCTGGGGCAGGATCGAGCCGCCCATGTCGTGCGGCGAACTCTCGTCCTCGGCGTCCCGCTGGAGTGCCTCGATCAGCGTCTTGGTGGTGAAGAGGTAGTTGCCCATCGAGGCGAACACGCAATCCGGGTCGCCGGGCAGGCCAGGCGGGTCGGTGGGCTTCTCCAGGAAGCGCTGGACGCTCTGGCCGTCCGAGCCCGGGGTGATCACGCCGAACGACGCGGACTCGGCGCGCGGCACCCGGATGCCCGCCACCGTCACGCCCGCCCCGCTGTCGACGTGCTGGGCGAGCATCTGCCGCGGGTCCATGCGGTAGACGTGGTCGGCGCCGAACACCGCGACGTACTCCGGCTGTTCGTCGTAGACCAGGTTCAGCGACTGGAGGATCGCGTCGGCGCTGCCCAGGTACCAGCGCGGGCCGAGCCGCTGCTGCGCCGGGACGGGCGTGACGTAGTTGCCCAGCAGGCTGGACATCCGCCAGGTGGTGGTGATGTGCCGGTCCAGCGAGTGCGACTTGTACTGCGTCAGGACGCAGATGCGCAGGATGTCGGCGTTGACGAGGTTGGACAGGACGAAGTCGACGAGGCGGTAGGTGCCGCCGAAGGTGACCGCGGGTTTCGCCCGGTCCGCGGTCAGCGGCATCAGGCGCTTGCCCTCACCGCCCGCCAGCACGATCCCGAGCACCGAAGGTCCTCCACGACGCATGGCCGCTCCCCTCACCCTGGTTGCCACAGATCTGCCCCGCACCGCTCGCGCTAAGCCTGTCCGGGGATGTCCGCATCGGCCCGCCGGGCCCCACTTCCGTACCGAGCTCTCAAGCCTCCTTGAGGATCTCCTCGTACAGCCGGACCGTGCGCCGGGCCACCGCGTCCCAGCCGAACTCGCCCACCGCGCGCTCCCGTCCGGCCTCGCCCATCCGGCGGGCCGTCGCCGGGTCGCCGAGAACGGAGTCCAACGCCCGCGCCAGGCCCGCCTCGAAGACCTCGTCGGCAGGGTCCACGGGCACCAGTACGCCCGTCGTCCCGTCCGCCACCACCTCCGGGATGCCGCCGACCCGCGAGGCCACCACGGGCGTACCGCAGGCCATCGCCTCCAGGTTGACGATGCCCAGCGGCTCGTACACCGAGGGGCAGACGAACACGGAGGCGTGGGTGAGGAGTTGGATCACCTCGGGACGCGGCAGCATCCGCGGGATCCAGTGCACGCCGTCGCGGGCCCGGCTCAGCTCCTCGAAGAGTTCGCGGAACTCCCGGTCGATCTCGGGGGTGTCGGGCGCGCCCGCGCACAGCACCACCTGCGCCGCCGGGTCGATGTCCCGCACCGCGCGCAGCAGATGGGGCACGCCCTTCTGCCGGGTGATCCGGCCGACGAACAGCACGTACGGACGGCTCGGGTCGATCCCGGCCCGGACCAGCGCGTCGGTTGCGTGATCGGGCCGGTAGAGGGCGGTGTCGATGCCGTTGTGCACCACGTGCACCCGCTTCGGGTCCAGCGCCGGATAGCAGGAGAGGATGTCGTCGCGCATCGCGCCGGACACCGCGATCACCGCGTCGGCCGCCTCCACGGCGGTGCGCTCCGCCCAGCCCGACAGCGCGTACCCGCCGCCGAGCTGTTCGGCCTTCCAGGGGCGCAGCGGCTCCAGCGAGTGGGCCGTCAGCACGTGCGGGATGCCGTACAGGAGCTTGGCGAAGTGGCCGGCGAGGTTGGCGTACCAGGTGTGCGAGTGGACGAGTTCGCGCCCTTCGGCGGCCGCGGCGATCGACAGGTCGGTGGAGAAGGTGCGCAGCGCGTCGTTGGCGCCGTCCAGCGCGGACCAGGAGCGGTGCCGGGTGACCCCGTCCGCGCGGCCCTCGCCCCAGCAGTGGACGTCGAGGTCCACGAGGGTGCGCAGCTCTCTGGCGAGGAACTCGACATGGACGCCCGCGCCGCCGTACACGTCCGGGGGGTACTCCCGGGTCAGCAGTCCCACTCGCACCCGGATCCCCCTGGCTCGATGGCTGGTTCCCTCCTCATGGTCACCCAGATGTGTGCCGCGCGGAAGACCGCGGTGGCCGCGCGAAGCAGCAGTCGCCGCAGACGCCCCCGCCCGGCACCCGGTAGTACAGGCAGCAGCTGCGGCGCCGGAACGCGGTGCCGGTGAGGGTGCCGGTGTCCGTGAGGAGGGGGTGGCGCAGGAGTGCTGCGGTCAGGGAGTGTGCGCTGGCCGCGACGTCGGTACGTCCGTTCGCCCGCGCCCAGCGGTCCAGCTCCCGGGCCGCCCCGGCGAGCGCGGATCCGGCGTTGCCCCACAGCAGGCCCTCGGCGACCCGGTAGCGGGTGTGCACGAGCGCCGTCAGCGGCCGGAGGTGTCCCTCCAGTACGGCGTCGGCGACGGTCGCCGCGTCCCCCGGCAGCGGGCGCACCTCGGAAAGCCACAGGTCGGCGGGGGCACCGGCGTCGGCGTCCCAGCGCAGCAGCCGCGGGTCGAGGTCGGGGATCCGCCCGTACAGCGCGGCGCACCCCAGCGCGGCCGACCACAGCCGGGCCGCGAGCCCCTGGTGTGCCACGGACGCCCCGACACGCACCTCGGCGGTCCGCAGACTCCGGGTGACCTTCCGGACACGGAAGGCCAGCGGGTCGGTGTGCCCGTCCGCGTCCGGTGCCGGGCTTTCGGGCGCGCTCGCGGGCGGGTTCTCGACCGGGCTCGCGGTCGGACTTTCGGCCGCGCTCACGGCCGGGCTCGCGGTCCGGCTTTCGTAGACGTCGTGCAGCGCGGGCGGCGGTCCGGCGGGGGTTCCGGCGGGTGTCCCGGACGGGGCCGGGAGGGTGCGCAGGACGAAGAAGCCGCCGAGCGGGCGGAGCGCGGCGAGGCCGGGGTCGAGGTGCTGGTCGTGGTCCACGACCAGCAGTACTACCAAGTCCGGCGACCAGCAGTGGCACCGAGTCCGGCAGGAGCTGTGATCAGCCGGTTCCCCTCCGTGTCACCCACCCTGGGGAGGAGCGTCCGCCTTCCGTACTCCATCGGCAGTAGGACCCATTGCCTGCTCAGGGACGACGACGGGAAGAGATCTACCGGGCAGGGTGTTGGCTATGAACGCCGACCGTTCGCCGCGCCGCGCCCCGTGCGCGCGCCTCACGCAGAGGAGCCACCGATGAGTGCCCTCGCGCTGTCCGTGTTGCTGTCGCTGGTCTCCGCCGTGGCGTACGCGGGCGGTGCGATCGTGCAGGAGCAGGTCGCCGTCTCCTCCCCCGACGAACAGTTCGCGCCGCTGCGCCGGGCGAGCTGGTGGGCTGCCGTGGCGCTGAACGGCCTCGGCGGACTGCTGCACGTGGTGGCGCTGGCCTACGGCCCGCTGAGCCTGGTCCAGCCGCTGGGCGCGCTGACGATCGTGTTCGCGCTGCCGATGGCGGCCCTGTTCGTCGGCCGCAGGGCCGGTGCCACGGCCTGGCGCGGCGCGATCATGGCGACGGTGGGACTGGCCGGCCTGCTCGCGCTGGTCGGCACGGCCGACGCGCAGTCTCTCGGCACGGCCCAGCGGGTCGGCGCCGCCGTGGTCACCGGCGCCGCGGTGGTGGCGCTGATGACGGCCGCGCGGGCCGCGCACCGGCACCCGGCGGTGCGCAGCGTGCTGCTCGCCACCGCCTCCGGCATCGCGTTCGGCATGTCCTCGGTGTTCACCAAGACGGTGGCGGTCGACTGGACGGATGGCGTGGTGATGGGCGACCTGCCGTCGCTGGCCGTCATCGCGGTCCTGGCGACGGCCGGCATGCTGCTGTCGCAGGCCTCCTACCGGGGCGCGGGACTCGCGGCCCCGCTGGCGACGCTGACGGTCGTCAACCCGGTGGTCGCGGCCGCGGTGGGCATCACGATGTTCGGCGAAACCTTCCGTCATGGCACCACCGGCACCGTGCTCGCGCTGAGCTGCGCCGTGGTGGCGGCGGGCGGCCTGATCCTGCTCACCACCGAGCGTCTCGCGCGCACGCCGGAGCCGACGGCACCGGCGGAGCTCCGCGAGACCCCGCGGCTCCCGATCCCCCGACAGGCGGTCGGCGGACAGACGATCCCCGGGCAAGCGGTCGGCGGGCCGGCGGTCCCCGAGCAGGCGCTCGCCGGGCAGGCGGTCGGCGGACAGGCGGTCCCCGGACAGGCGGTCGCCGCCGGGCCGGAGGACGCCGCCCCGGTGCTCTCCCGGACCCCCGCCCTCGCCCCGCCCCGGGACGCGCCGGACGGCGCACCGAGCGGTGCCCCGGACCTCGCCGCGGAGCTCACTGCGGACCTCGCCGAGGACCTGGCCGAGGACCTTTCCTTGGACCTGCCCAAGGACCTTGCCGAGGACCTGGCCGTGGACCTCGCGCCGGACCTGGACACGAGCGGCAGCCCGGACACGGGCGACCGGGATCCGAACGACGACGAGTCCGGCGACCTGCCGCACCCCGAGCCCTGGAGCGAGCCCCAGGACGAGGAGCCGCGCTATTACAGCTCCTTCTACGGCGGCCCGTTCGTGGTGATGCCGGTGGTGGACCGGCATCACACCCGCGTCAGATCCTGACGCCGCCGGCCCTCAGATACGCCACCGGATCGACGTCCGTACCGAACTCGGGCCCCGTCCGCACCTCGAAGTGCAGATGCGGGCCCGTGGTGTTGCCCGTGGCGCCCGACCGGCCGATGCGCTGGCCGCCGCCGACCGACTGCCCGGCCTTCACCGAGATCGCCGACAGATGCGCGTACTGGGTGTAGCGGCCGTCGGCGTGCCGGATCACCACCTGGTAGCCGAAGGAACCGCCCCACCCGGCGTCGACCACCCGCCCCGGCGCGACCGCCTTGACGGCCGTGCCGGTGGGCACGGGGAAGTCCACGCCGGTGTGGTAGCCCTTCGACCAGTGCGAGCCCTCCGCGTGGTAGGCCGTGCCCATGGCCGCGTGGACCGGGGCGACGAGGTCGTGGGCGCCGGACGGGTGCGCCTTGGCGGCGTCCGGCGCGGACCTGTGCGGGGTCTGGCGCGCGGGGGTGTGGGCCGGGGCGGCCGACTTGCCGACGGACTTACCGGCAGACTTGCCTGCGGCCTTGGCTTCGGCACGCAGGTTCAGCCGCTGGCCCGGCAGGATCAGGTCGGGGTCCGCGCCGACGGTGGCGCGGTTGGCGCTGTACAGCCGCTGCCAGCCGCCCCGCACCTGCTGTTCCTCGGCGATCCCGGAGAGCGTGTCCCCGCGCACCACCGTGTACATCTCGGCCGTCCCGGCCCGCGACTGGGGCGTGGTCTGCGGCTGCACGTCCGGTGCGGAGGTACGCGCGGCGGTGTGGGCGGAGTCCCGGACGGCGGCCGGCCTGGCGCCTGTGGAGCCCTGGGCGCCCTGCGCGGCGGCCCGGGTGGAGGTGGCGCCGGTCGGGTGGATGTCGGGCGTGTCCCCGCCCCGGGTCAGCCCCGCCCGGACGGAGCACACCGGCCAGGCGCCGGGCCCCTGCCCCTTCAGCACCTGCTCCGCGACCGCTATCTGCTGGTCCCGGGTGGCCAGATCGGCTCGTCGCGCGTACGCCGTACCGCCGTACGCCTCCCAGGTGGACCGGGTGAACTGGAGGCCGCCGTAGTAGCCGTTGCCGGTGTTGATGCCCCAGTTGCCGCTGGACTCGCAGGCGGCGACCTTGTTCCAGGTGTCCACGTCGGCCGCCTGGGCGCTGCCCGCGCCGATGAGCGGGATCGCGATACCGGCACTTCCCGCCGTGACGGTGAGCGAGGCGCGGTTGATCCTGTTCGGCTGGTACCGGCGGTGCCGGCCGCGTACGGCCATGGAGAGCCCCCTCGACGCACGTCAGGAGGGGCAAAAGTAAGCGCCCCGAACAGGCCATGACAAGACGGCAATCAGCCGCCCTGGCGCACAAGTGGCGAGGAATCCGACCGACTTCCCGAACGGCTGAGGCGGGAGGGGGTTCCGGCGCGTATCTGCGTACGCGACATGGAACAGCCCGGACGTGCGGTCGGCGAACCGGAACGTCAGGATGGTCGATGCGGCGATACTGAGCGCGACAGCGGCAATACTGACGGACACGACCGGCACGACCGATATCAGGATGCTTAGGAGCCAACCGTATGAGCACTACAGCCCAGATCGGCGTCACGGGTCTCGCGGTCATGGGCCGCAACCTCGCCCGCAACTTCGCGCGCAACGGGTACGCGGTCGCGGTCCACAACCGGACCTCGGCTCGCACCCACGCGCTGGTCGAGGAGTTCGGGCACGAGGGTGAGTTCGTCGCGGCCGAGACCGCGAAGGACTTCGTGGCGGCGCTGGAGCGGCCGCGCCGGCTGGTCATCATGGTGAAGGCCGGTGAGCCGACGGACGCGGTGATCGAGGAGTTCGCCCCGCTGCTGGAGCCCGGCGACATGATCATCGACGGCGGCAACGCGCACTTCGCGGACACCCGGCGCCGCGAGCGCGCCCTGCGCGAACAGGGCATCCACTTCGTCGGCACGGGCGTCTCCGGCGGCGAGGAGGGCGCGCTGAACGGCCCGAGCATCATGCCGGGCGGCTCGAAGGAGTCGTACGAATCCCTCGGCCCCATGCTGGAGAAGATCTCCGCGAAGGCGGCGGACGGCGCCCCCTGCGTGACGCACGTGGGTCCCGACGGCGCCGGGCACTTCGTGAAGATGGTCCACAACGGCATCGAGTACGCCGACATGCAGCTGATCGGCGAGGCGTACCAGCTGCTGCGCGACGTCGCCGGTTACTCCCCCGCGCAGATCGCGGAGATCTTCCGCACCTGGAACACGGGCCGGCTCGACTCGTACCTGATCGAAATCACCGCGGAGGTCCTGTCGCACGTCGACGCCGCGACGGGCAAGCCGTTCGTGGACGTCGTCCAGGACCAGGCGGAGCAGAAGGGCACCGGCCGCTGGACGGTCCAGATCGCCCTGGACCTGGGCGTTCCGGTGTCCGGTATCGCGGAGGCCGTCTTCGCCCGCTCGCTGTCCGGGCACAGCGCGCTGCGCGAGGCCTCGCGGGGCCTGGCCGGGCCGAAGGCCACCGCGCTGTCGGAGTCCGAGGCCGCGGCCTTCGCGGACCGGGTGGAGCAGGCGCTGTACGCCTCGAAGATCGTGTCGTACACGCAGGGCTTCCACGAGATCGCGGCGGGCAGCGAGGAGTACGACTGGGACATCGACCTCGGCGCGGTCTCCTCGATCTGGCGCGGCGGCTGCATCATCCGCGCGGCCTTCCTGGACCGCATCCGGGCCGCCTACGACGCCCGGCCCGACCTGCCGAGCCTGCTGTCCGACGAGACGTTCGCGCAGGAGATCGCGGCCGCGCAGGACGACTGGCGCGAGGTCCTGATCGCCGCGACCCGCGAGGGTGTCCCCACCCCCGGCTTCGCCGCGGCGCTCGCCTACTACGACGCCCTGCGCGCCGAGCGGCTCCCGGCCGCGCTCACCCAGGGACAGCGCGACTTCTTCGGTGCGCACACCTACCGGCGGGTCGACCGGGAGGGCTCGTTCCACACGATGTGGGGCGGCGACCGGTCCGAGGTCGAGGCGTAACCGCTCGACGACGTCAGGACGGACCGTACGACCGCTGCCCGCCGCACCGGCGGGTGACCACGGCGGGCGACCACACAGGTCGCCCGCCGTCGGCGTGTCCGGCGTCGGCGCACATGGTCATGGTCAGGGCAAGCAGCGCCCCGGCAGGTGGGCCCGGGCTCAGTCGCCGAATGCGAGCCGGATGCCGAACGCGCCGACGACCGTGCCGGTCACCCGGTCGAGCAGGCGCCGGGTGGAGTGGCGGCGCAGCCGGTCGCGCAGCAGGTGGGCGCAGCCGACGAGGACGGACGACCAGAGCGTCCCCAGCACGACATGGGTTCCGGCGAGCAGGACGCCCATCGCGAGATGTGAGCTGCCCGCCGGGACGAACTGCGGGAGCACGGCCACGTAGAACGCGCCGACCTTGGGATTGAGCAGGTTCGTCAGCGCACCCTGCCGCCAGCCGCCACGCAGCGTGTCCGGGGCACCGTCGGCCTCCTGCGGCTCTCCGGTCGGCTCGCCTTCCGGCAGGCCGGCCCGGCGCCGGGTGGACCAGATCATGCGTCCGCCCATCCAGACGAGGTAGGCGGCACCCGCCCAGCGGACGACGGCGTAGGCGAGCTGGGAGGCGGTCAGCAGGGCGGTGACGCCCAGCGAGGTGAGGACGCCCCAGGTCAGGGTCCCGGTCTGGATCCCGAGGACCACGCCCCAGGCCCGACGCCGGTGGCCCAGCGCGGCGGTCCGCAGCACGAGCGCGGTGTCCAGTCCCGGTGTGAGGGTGAGCAGGCCGACGATCACGGCGAAGCCCCAGAGGGCGGAGAAGTCGATCACGCGACGACCCTAGGGCTGGAGGGCGCCCTGAAGCCATGATCGTGCCCGCTATCGGGCAGCGGTGAACATCTATGGATGTCCGTCAGGTGAGCGGGGGTCCCGGTTCGGGGTTCGGTACCGGCTCGGGGCCCGGCGGGATCGGCGAGGGCGAGGGGTCCGGAGGGCCCGGTGCCGGGGGTGTCGGCCCGGGCTGCGGCGGCTCCGGCGGAGTCGGCACCGGGGGCGGTGCGGGGACCGGGGACGGAGGCTGCGCGGGGTCCGGGAACGGTGCCGGCGGCTGTCCGGGGTCCGGAGCGGGCTCCGGTGGCTGCGGGTCCGGGCCCGGCGTCGGTCCGGGCGGGACCGGATCGGGGTACGGTGCTGGCTGCTGCATGGCGTCCTCCGGCGAGTCGGTGAACCTCGGCTCTGGACCACTCCCCGCGTACCCGGTGCCCGAGCCGCCACTCACCCGAAGGGGCCCTGGGGCCGCCGGGCCCCGCTCTCGCTTCGGAGCCCTCAGGCGACCCGCGCGGCCTCGACCGCGGCCGTGAGGCCCGGCCGCGGGCTGGCGAGCACGGGGACCGACGTGGTGGCGAGCTCCCGGGCCGGGGCCATGGAGGCCTGGGCCAGGACGATCGCGTCGGCGTCGGTGACGGCGTCGGCCGCCTCCGCCACCAGGCGGACGTACCTCTCGCCGTCGCCGGCCTCGAAGCACGCCCAGGCGCCGTCGACCAGCACGGTGCGGACCGTGACGGGCCGGGCGGCGCCGCGGGCCTCCTCCTCGATCAGGTCGGCCGTCGGGCCGAGGGTGCTCGCCAGGGCCGCGAGGACGACGACCCGCGACCCGGCCGCCACCGCGGCCGCCGCCATCGGACGGTCGACCCGCAGGACCGGGACGCCGGCCTCGGCGCCGTACGCCTCCGCGACGGCGCCGATGGTCGAGCAGGTGCACAGCACCGCCCGCGCGCCGCCGTCCACGGCACGGTCTACGGCGGCGCGTACGTCCGCCGCCACGGCGTCCGGGCCCGTGGCACGGGCCCGCTCCAGCAGCCCCTCGTCGACGAAGTGCCGCAGCTCCAGTCCCGGATGTGCCTCGTCGCGCAGGGCGTCGAAGACCGGGACATGGACGGGCGAGGTGTGCAGGAGCGCGAGCACGAGCGGTTCAGAACCTTCCGGGGTGCGCGATCAGCCAGTCCTTGGCCGCCCGCAGCAGCTCCGGGTCGGCGGCCGGGGCCTCGTCCGGGTGGCGTTCGGCCCACTTGACGACGTACGGGCACAGTGGGGCCACCGGGACGCCCTCGCGGGCGGCGATGACGTACAGCTCTCGCGCGAGCGAGCCCGCGATGCCCTTGCCCTCGTGGGCCGGTTCGACGATCGTGTGCACAGGCACCAGGGCTCGCGCGGGGGCCTCCAGCACGAAGTACTCGATACGGCCGGCCACTTCACCGTCGGCGGCCAGCGCCTCCAGGCGCCCGCCCGTCCGGTCGTCACGGATCGTGATGTCACTCATGGGTTCCCCCTCCAAGTACGGCTCGAATGTACGGCTCGAATGTACGGCTCGAAGTACGGTTCGGAATACGGTCGGATGCTCCGGCGTCCCCGCGGTCAGACTCCGACCGCCTGCGGGCTGCGCTCCTGGTCCGAGCCCGGCACCGGCTGCGACGGGTCGGCGCCCAGCGCCACGATCCGGTTGTCGCCGTCCACGTGCACGACCCGCGGACGCAGGGTGCGGGCCTCGGCGTCGGTGACCTGCGCGTAACTGATGAGGATCACCAGGTCGCCGGGGTGCACCAGATGGGCCGCGGCCCCGTTGATCCCGATCACCCCGGACCCGCGCTCCCCCTCGATGACGTACGTCTCCAGGCGGGCACCGTTGGTGATGTCGACGATGTGGACCAGCTCACCGGGCAGCAGATCGGCCGCGTCCAGAAGATCGGCGTCGATGGTCACGGATCCCACATAGTGCAGGTCGGCCTGGGTGACGGTGGCTCGGTGGATCTTGGACTTGAACATGGTTCGCAACACGTGAGCGCTCCCGGTATTCGGCTCCCTGCCTGCTGTTGCAGGTCAAGGGCGTTTTCCACTTTACAACTGCAGACCTCGCACTGATTTTCCGCCTGCTGTTCAGGTACCGGCGCTGACCGATCGCCGGGATTCCTGACGCAGTGCCAGGCAGACGTGGAGGCGTCCAGGTGCATCCACTCCGCCCTTGAGGGCAACAGGCGGATCCAGACTACGGAACAGCGCTTCGGAGCACATTGAGAGCCCCGTCACGCGGAGATGCCGTGATGTAGGCACAGGGTGACGCCTGCTGGGCATCGAGTTCTGGCTGCCCAATGACGCGTCATCCGCATTCCCTCTCCGCCCTCGTCGGTGGAGCGCGGCTCGTCCGCCCGCGATCTGCTGTGTTTTGCGCGACTTTCTTCCCTGGGCCCGAGGTAGCGTCAGGCGCACGAAGGGCGAGAGGAGGTTCCCTCCGCCACAAACCGTGGGTCCGGCCGGATCGATCGGAGGTGTGGTCGTGTCGGTCGACATGAGCATCGTGGACGAAGCGAAGTTGAACGAGCTGCTCGGGAAGGTCCTGACCGATCTGGGCGCGGTCGCGGCGGCACCCCTAACCCTGCTCGGGGAGAGGCTCGGGCTCTTCCAGGCCCTCGTGGACGGCGAAGCCGTGACCCCGGGGCAGCTCGCGGAACGCACCCGGACCACCGAGCGCAACGTCCGCGAATGGCTGGCCGCGATGGCCGCCGGCGGATACCTGACCTACGAGGGCGATGACCGCTTCCGTATGTCACCGGAACAGCGTGCGGTCTTCGCCGAGGAGAACAGTCCGGTCTTCGCGCTGGGCGGGTACCAGTCGTTCCTGTCCTGCGGCTCGGCCGAGGAACGGGACAGGCTGGAGCGCGCCTTCCGGGACGGCCACGGCGTCGGCTGGCACGAACACCACCCGGACTTGTTCGCGGGGACGGCCCGCTTCTTCCGTCCCAGCTACGCCGCACACCTGGTGGACGAGTGGCTGCCGACGCTGACCGGCGTGGTGGAGAAGCTGCGCACCGGCGGCAGGGCGGCCGACGTGGGCTGTGGACTGGGCCACTCCACCGTGATGATCGGCAAGGCGTTCCCTGGCGCACTGGTGACCGGCTTCGACAATCACGGGCCCTCCGTCGACGCGGCCCGGGAGCTGGCGGCGGAGAGCGGTGTCAGTGGCCGGGTCTCGTTCGAAACGGCCGGCGCCAAGGACTTCGCTGGCGGGCCGTACGACCTGATCGCGTTCTTCGACTGCCTGCACGACATGGGTGACCCGGTCGGCGCCTTGGCGCACAGCAGAGAGCAGCTGGCCGAGGGCGGCAGCATCATGCTCGTGGAGCCGTTTGCGGGTGACCGGCTGGAGGAGAACCTCACACCGCTCGGCCGCGCGTACTACAGCGCCTCGACCCTGATCTGCACGCCGGTCTCGCAGTCCCAGGAGGCCGGCCGCGCTTTGGGCGCCCAGGCGGGCGAGGAGCGCACCCGTCAGGTCGCATCGGAGGCCGGCCTGGCCCGTTTCCGCCGGGCGGTGCAAACCCCGTTCAACATCGTCTACGAGGCCCGCGTCTGACCACGGAACGCCCGTGGCCCGCTCACGTCGACTGTCGTCGGCTTCTGACGCGATCGAGTGGAGTCGGGCCCTGGCCGGTCGGTCAGGTCCGGTGCAGTCGGCGGGCTTCGGTCCACTCGTCGTTGCGCTCGGCCAGGACAGCGCCGACCGCTTGTCGAGTTTCCAGACGCCCCGTCAGGCGATCGCCGGAGGACTTCACCCCCTCACACGAACCCCACCGCAGCACCGGGGAGTGCCTTCGTGCGGCGGGTCGGCTGCTCGCGCAGGCGCTCCCGCACCGCTCCCGGGAAAGGCGAGGGCGTCGGCCTCGGCCTCAGCAGGCCGGGTAGCCGACGTCCACCCAGGCCGACGGGCCGCCGGCGGCCACGACGAACCGCCCCGTCGGGATGGTCCTCGACGGGGCTCCGCCGCAGCGCTCGCTATCACGCCGCTGTCGCCAACCGTGCGACCCCTCCCGGACATGAAGGCCATGACCTGTGGTTCGTGCCAAAGACGGCCGTGGTCCCAGACCACGTGCGCCCTCGAAGAGAGTGAGGCTCGGCCCGGGGAGGCGCGAGCTTCACCTTGTCGGTCCTTGACGACGGGCTCCGACCCCTGGGCCGCCCACCGCGGAAGGGCCGCTCACAGCCGGGGGCGTTCCGAGGGGGCTGCACGGCGCGGTCCAGCGGCCGGTCGGCGCGCATGGGCGCCGGTACTCTCACGGAACGAAGCCCGTTATGCCCCGTTAAGATGATTTTTGTGATCAGGACACGACGACCCCGGCACCACCGCCCTTCATCCGATGACCCACGCGAGATCGTCGTGCTGTCCCCCGTGATTCTCACCGTCCTCATCACTGGCTTGGCCTTCGCCACTCCCAGGGAGATCGCCTTCAGCCGTCTCCTGCCTGCCGCACCCGCCCTGGCCGCTGCGGTGTGGCCCGTGCTCCCGACGATCGCGCTGGGGGCGTTCTGCCTGCTGTCCATGATCGGGCTCAGCCTCGTGTACTCCGATCTCGGAACGCCCTATACGGCGGCTGCGATCGTCGCGGTCACTTTGGCGGCCGCATATGCGAGTCATCTTCGACTCCAGCGAGAGGAAGCGCTCTTCCAGGTCCGGCTCGTCGCCGACGCAGCGCAGCAGGTGTTGCTGCGCCCGCTGCCGCACCGTGTCCAAGGCCTCGATGTCGAGTCGCTGTATCTGGCGGCTCAGGAGCAGGCCCGGATCGGAGGCGACTTCTACGAGGTGGCCGACACGCCGTACGGGGTTCGGCTGCTCATCGGTGACGTGCGCGGCAAAGGGCTGCCGGCCGTGGGAGCTGCCGCGGCGGTGATCAACTGCTTCAGGGAGAACGCGTACGACCAGCCCGACCTGAGGGGCGTCATCCATCGGCTGGAGACGAGCATAGGGCGCTACAGCGTCGCGACCCTCGACCCGGATCAGCCTGAGCACTTCGCCACTGCTCTGATCGCCGAGATCCCCAGCGGCGGCGGACATGTCAAAATCCTCAATTGTGGACATCCTCCGCCACTGGTGATGCGCAACGGCGAGATCCGCGTCCTTGAGCCCACCGTCCCCTCACCACCCCTCAACCTCGCGACGCTCCTCGGGGACGACTACAACGTCGACACCGTCGCCTTCGCCTCCGGCGACCAGATGCTGCTCTACACCGACGGCGTGACGGAGACCCGGGACCGGGCCGGCACGTTCTTCCCGCTACCGGAGTGGATGCGGCAGCTCGGCCCGGCGACGCCCCGTGAGCTGCTGCACCGGCTTCACCGAGACCTACTCCATTACAGCGGCGGAAGGCTCGATGACGACATCGCGGCCGTCGCCGTCCGCTGTAGGCGCCCCGGGACTCCAGAGCGCTCCGCGTAGGTGACTGGAAGCCGTGTTACGGCTGTGTCTGCTCCCGGTGAGCAGGCGAGCGCGCCAGCGATGCGGCGCACCCTGCGCGGCGACAGGCTCCTGGCCCCTGCCGAGTCGCGCATACGATGCCGCCGGCCGCGAGCCGGCCCGCGCCTTCAAGGACGCAATCACCACGGGGTCGGCCGGGGACGAGGGCGCACGGCTCGCCGCGCGGCACCGCCGCAGCCCGGGCGGTCCGCAGCCCACCCACGCCTGCCGCGCCGACGGGCATCTGCTCTCGACGTCCTGCTCCCGCACAACGTTGTTGACGTTCACTGCCCGGGCTTCCCCGTTTCGCAAGCCGCAGCCCGCCGTCATGACGATCTCGAGAGCAAGGATGTGATCCGCGGCGGTCAGCGCCGTTTTCACATAGTCGAGGGACGGGATGAGCGCCTTCTCGCGGGCGTACTCCGGCTTCTGGACCCCCTTCACCGGGTCGTCCGCGATTCAGTGACCGCCGGCAACCCCTCTTGCATGTTCTATGGCATACACCTTAAGTTACTGACAGGTAGACCGTTTGGTGGGCCGTACGGCCATGGGGAAGCCGGTGAACAGATGAGCCCGCGCAAGAGTGAAAGCCGTGACCGGATGGTCCTCAGTGCTGCAGCTCTGCTGCGTGAATACGGTGCGAGCGCGACCAGCATCGACCGGGTGCTCGCCCACAGCGGAGCTCCTCGGGGCTCGGTGTATCACCACTTCCCCGGCGGGCGGGCGCAGCTCATCGAGGAGGCGCTGGCACTGGCGGGGGACTTCCTCACGGGGCTGATCGACACCGCGATGCAGGTGGATGACCCGGTGGCGGCCGTCGACGCGTTTTTCCGGCTGTGGCGTGACCGGCTCGTGGAGAGCGGCTTCCGGGCCGGCTGCCCGATCGCGGCGGTGGCCGTGGAGACCAACGACGATGCACCCCAGCTTGCCCGCTCGGCCGCCGCGGTCTTCGCCCGCTGGCAGGAGGCCCTCACGGCTTTTCTCGTCCGGCACGGCCTGACCGAGGAACGCAGCCGCCGACTCGGTGCCTTCATGATCGCCGCCGTCGAAGGCGCGGTGATCATGTGCCGGGCCGAACGGAGCACCGCCCCGATCGAGGCAGCCGCCGCCGAGATCCACGACCTGCTCCTCCACGCCCTGCGCGACCGCCCCGGTGCCGAATCCGGTCCCCGGCCATAGCCCGCAGTCGCTTGTCCAATTCATCTCAGCCCGAAGGAGTCGCCATGCCCTCACTCGACCGTCAGGACAACGTCTTCGTCCTCGATCTGGGAGACGGAGAGAACCGCTTCCACCCCGACTGGCTCACCGCCGTCGGCGCCGCGCTCGACGAGGTGGAGAAGGCGGAAGGCCCTCGCGCCCTGGTCACCGCCGCCACCGGCAAGTTCTACTCCAACGGGCTCGACCTGGACTGGCTGTCCGCCCACACCGACCACCACCAGGACTACGTCGTCACCGTCCACGAGCTGTTCGCGCGGATGCTGTCGCTGCCGGTCATCACGGTGGCCGCGCTGCAGGGGCACACCTTCGCCGCCGGCGCGATGTTCTCCCTCGCTCACGACTTCCGCGTCATGCGCGCCGACCGCGGCTACTGGTGCCTGCCCGAAGCGGACATCAACATCCCCTTCACCCCCGGCATGGCCGCCCTCATCCAATCCCGGCTGGCGCCGCAGACCGCGCACGAGGCCATGATCACCGCCCGTCGCTACGGCGGCGCCGACGCCGCGGCCACCGGCATCGTCGACCAGGCCGTCACCGAGGAAGCCGTGCGCTCCACCGCGATCGAGATCGCCCAGGCACAGGTGAACAAGGCCGGCGACACCCTCGGCACCATCAAGGCCCGCATGTACGCACCGGCCCTGGCCACCCTGCGCGACACCACCAACCCGCTCGGCTGACCAGCACCTCACGGACCGCACCAAGCCGTGCCCTGGGCGCCGTCTCCCGGGGCAGGAGCTGCCCCGACCGCCCACCGCATCAGGGCGTTCACCGCAAACACCATCTTCCGCGACAACACCTGGCGCGAGCGCGACCAACAGGACGCCCTGCGCGTCAGCCCGCACGACGCCGAACGGCTGAGCCTGTCCGACGGCGCCCTCGCCCAGATCACCGCGTCGCGCGGCACCACTGAGGCGGTGGTCGAGAGCGACGACCGCCTGCACCCCGGGCACGCGGCCCTGCCGAACGGCTTCGGCCTCGACCTGCCCACCCAAGGCGGCGGCACCGAACGCACCGGCGTCGCTCTGAACACCCTCACTGACCTCACCTGGCGCGACCCCATCGCCGGAACCCCCTGGCACAAGCACGTTCCCGCCCGTGTCCAGCCTCTCCCCGCCTGATGAACACCCCGCCCCTCGGGGCGGCACCACCAGCACCATGCAAGGAGAACGACCCGTGACCACCACCGACCTCACCGCCATGACCGGCCTGGAACTGATGCGCTGGGTGCAGACCGAACGCCCCACTGACATCCCCTCCATCGGCCGCCTGCTCGGCATGCGCTTCGACGAGGTCGCACACGGCCGCATCGTCATCTCCCTCGACACCCGCCCCGACTTCGCCAACCCTCTCGGCACCGTCCACGGCGGCATCGCCGCCACCCTCCTCGACTCCGCCATGGGCTGCGCCGTCCACACCACCCTCCCCGCCGGCACCGGCTACACCACCCTCGAACTCAAGGTCAACTACATCCGCGCCGCCCGCACCGAGGGCCAGACCCTCACCGCCGAGGGCACCGTCATCCACGCCGGCCGCCGTACGGCGACCGCCGAAGGCAGGGTGCTCGACGAGCAGGGCAAACTGATCGCCCACGCCACCACCACCTGCATGATCCTTTAGGTCGCTCGCCGAGGCTCGCTTCACCTGCCGTGAAGGTCACGTTCCGCGTGGGCCGTCGGCGGCCGAGGCTGCGGGGGCAGCGCGTGGACGATGGCAGCGCGCTGCCCGAGCTGCTGGCGCAGGAACTGGTTCTCGACCGTGGCCTGGTGGAGGGCGCCGGGCGGCGCAGGAGGTCACTGCCGCGGGTACAGGTCAGCAAGCCGGACACCGTCCGGCCTGATGCTGATCATTTGCTGACCCGAAAATGGCAATCAAGGCCCTGACCTGCGGAAACACCCAAGCGCTAGATCTTGGACTTGAACATGGTACGAAGCGCGAAGAAACCCCCGAATTGTCTGCTCCCTGCCTGCTTTTGCGGGTCAAGGGCGGCCCACGCCGTACATCGACACGCCTGGGCTCGAAGCCTTCCAGGTCGACGCCGACGTTGACCCAGTCGGCATCGGCGGTCAGGTCGTAGATGCCATACGAAATGGCGGCATACCGGCTGACCTCCGACGAACAGGGCTCGATCTACGCCGAGACGGAGATCGCCCGGTCGATGTGTCTGACGGTGCGGGACGTCGTCCTCCGCCTGCACCCCGACCTGCCGTACCGCACGTATGTCATGGTGAAGGAGCAGCAGGGCCAGGAACTCCGAGTGACATGGCAGGACGACTTCGTCACCAACACCGTCTGCCAGTCGGCCGCCGACAACGGTACCGGGCAGGACACGGACGGTTCGCAGGACTGGCAGCCGAACGAGGACGGCTTGGGGCAGGCGTTGATACCCAGTACCGACAGCGCGGCGATCCGGGTCGCGGACGGCGCTACCCGGAAGATCATCGCGGGGACCAACGGGATGCGTCAGACGCTCGGTACGGATCGTGTGCTCGGCAATGGGCAGATCAAGGTGGGCTTCGACCCCGCCAATTCGGTGATGTACGTCTGGTCGGACTACGTGCAGTGGAACGAGCAGCAGGTCGACGCCTGGGCGGGGCTGGCCGCCGGGGATGCGTGCCGGGCTCTCGTGAGCGAACGGGAGAGTGCGGGAAGCGCCTGGCCGTACTCTCGCTGTGCCGTGGCGGAGATCGGCGGCTCCCACTACATGATGATCCGTTGGGGCACGGCCCTCACGGGAGCCGACTGCCCGGTCTGAGTTGTCGAGCCGGGCCGTGGCCGAGGTTGACCCTCGACCTTGTCGAGGGCCCAGAGTTCCGGGTGTGGAGAACGAGATGCGCAGCATCGGGGAGATGGCCCGGGACGGCGGACTGAGCGTGAGCGCGCTCCGGTTCTACGACCGTGCCGGTGTGCTGGTCCCCGCCTGGGTGGACCCGGTCAGCGGCTACCGCTGGTACGAGCCCGAACAATTGGAGGAGGCCCGGTTGCTGGCCCGATTGCGCCGCGCCGGCATGCCCCTGGCGGACATCCGGCTGGTACTGGCCGGGTGGGCCGGCACGGACTCGGAGCTGGTGCGGGGTCTCCTTGACGCCCACCTGCGCCGTCTCGAACTGGGACTGTCCGATGCCCGCAGTGAGTTCTCCACACTCCGAGCCCTCCTCGACCACAGGGAGAACCCCATGCCCTCGCTCGCCACCGCCACTGTCCGCCTGTCTGTGCCCGCCGCGGAGCTGGCCGCCGCGCTGGACTCGGTCCGATTCGCGGCCGGTACCGACCCGGAGTTGCCGATGCTCGGCGGGATCCTGTTCGATATCGAGAGCGAAGGGCTGAATGCGGTGGCCACCGACCGGTACCGAATGGCGGTCGCGCGGGCCCGTACGACCGGGCACGGCGATTTTCATGTCCGGACCGTCGTTCCACTGCCGCTCGCCGACGCGATGCGGGCACTGCTGGCCGGCGACGAGTCCGTCCACCTCGTCGTGGACGGTGACCGTGTGACGCTGGAGGCGGGGGATCGGCAGACGGCCGGCCAGAGTCTCGGCTCCGAGTTCCCCGACTATCGTCGTCTCGTCCAGCTGTCGGCCGGTCGCCGGGCCCGTGTCGATACAGCGGCTTTCCGAGATGCTCTGGAGACGGGTCCGGTCCGCGCGGGCGAGGCACGCAAGCAGGACGGCGAGCCCTGCGCCCTGAGCGTGCTCCGGGTGACGGGGAACGGGACCGTGATCGTGTGCGAGGACGGTGACGACGACCAGGACAACGTCGCCGTCAACCGCGAGTTCCTGCTGCACGCGCTCGCCGCCGGAGCCCGGGACGAGCTGATCCTGGAGCTGGGCGCTCCCACGGCACCGCTCGCAATCCGCCGGCCCGACGACGCGGACAGCTTCTCGATCCTGATGCCGGTGCGCCTGGAGGACTGAGACCGACCGGCAACAGGTAGCCGCCAGGGTTCGGGAGACGGGCTGGGTAGGGCCTGGGCACGAGTTCACGGAGTTCTCTACGCTCAGCAATCACGGAGGACCGCTGTGCCCGCGTTGCCATAGGCACGGGAAGTGCGACGTCTGTCATCGGCCCGGCCTACGGCCCTGTTCGGGGCCGTGGGCCGGGGCGAAGCAGAACGGAGTTCAGTGACGGGTCACCAGCCGGGGTAGCGGTCCCACCAGTTCGGGTCCCAGCCCGGGTCGTACTCGCTGCCACTGGGTGCGTCCGTGAGTTGGGCGACTAGGTCGCGGGCCAGGGTGTCGAGGACCCAAGCCAGTTCGTGACGGCTGACGAGATCGACGGGCAGGGCCTCGACGCCGTGGGCCGCTCCGAGCAGTGCACCAGCCACGCAGCCGACCGAATCGCCGTCCGGCGCGTCGGCGGCAAAACTCAACGCGGCAGCGACCTGGGCCCGTTCCGGGAAGGATGCGGCGACGTACACGCCGCCCAGCAGGGCCGAAGGCGCGGTAGCGTCCGGCGCGAGCTTCACGAGCCGCTCGGTCTCGGCCGGGTGAGCGACGGCTTCCTCAACCACGGCGGTGAGCCGGTCGAGCTCCTCGGGGGCGGAACCGAGACCGATACCACGGAGGGCACGAAGGCCTTCCCGTAGCGCCTGCCGCACCTGCGTCCGACCGCCGGACGAGGCCTGCGTCTCGGTCAGGCCGGTCAGGCAGTGCTGGGCCAGAACCACCGCTTGGGCAGTCGCGCCCTGCGCGGCGGGGTCGCCGTGGGTGAGGGCTGCGATCCGGCGGGCCGAGTCAGCTGCCGGCTCGGAGCCGTGGGCGGCGCCGAGCACGGCGACCGGAAGGGTACGGGTGAGCGCGTGGCAGCCGCGGCTGGTCGTCGGCATCTCCACGTGGCCGTGCACACCCTTGGCGAGCGCGGCCACGGTCGCCGGTGCCGAGCCGCGCCGTTCGGCCAAGGCGGGCACCCGGGCGAGCCACCCGTCGGGCCACATCTCCTCGCCTGATGCCCAGCGGTGGGCCTGGAGACCTTGTAGGGCCGCCCACCGGCAGTAGGCGTGCCACACCGCCGAGGACGGGGCGGGGGGAAGACTCCTGTGGTGGCCGCGAACCCACGCGCGGATGGTTCCCTCGGTGGTGAAACAGGCCAGCTGGGTGCTCACCCCGGCCCGCAACGGACCGTCGGTCGGGAGCTTGCCCTTGGCGCGGCCGAGCGTGTCGCCGATCGCCAGACCGAGCAGCAGCCCGCGTACCCGGGAGATCGCGTGCTTCTCCTTCAGGAACTCCCGAGGCATCCGGTCCACGTCGGGCTCCACGGAGAACGGCGAATCCTGCTCGGCGGCGGCATCGTCGCACAGACCGGTGCTGACGACCGTCGTCCCCACGCCCGCCGTGACGTCGTGCGCCTGATTCCTCCATGAAACGGCTCCGGCCGTCTCCCCTCCAGTGGCTGCCGGGGTGGTCAGCTCGTACACCGCGCTGCACAGTTCGGGGTGTGCCGACAGGTGCCAGCCGTTCACGAGCGCGGCGCGCAAGTCCTTCAGTGCGGTCTCGGGGTCGGTGCCGGTGGCCAGGCGGCTGTAGACGGCGGCAACGGCCGGGGTGCGGCTCTGTCCGGCGTAGCAATGCAGAAGGACCCGCTTGCCTTCCTGGCGCAGCCGCAGAACTTCACGGGCAGCCTGGTCCACGACGTAGTGGAGGTTGGCATTGTCTCCCTGCTGGTCCACGAGCCAGACGCGGACGTGCTCGACGTCGGTACCGGGCAGGACCGGACCCGTGCCCATACGGCACAGCGACACCACGGCGTCGACGTCGACCGGTTCGGCGCCCTGGGCCGTCGTCAGGTTGCCCAGCACCACCCCGGGGTCGTGCGGGTGCGGTATGGCGAAGCGGGAGTGGGAGGAGGGCAGCTGCGGCGCCGAGGGCCAGCCGACGGCGTCGTCGCTGCCTCCGCGGGCGGTGAGCAGAGCCAGCCGGACCAGATCGGCCCCGTTCAGGCCCGGCCAGCCATTGACGGCCCGCTGCCATTCCAGCGGTACGCTGGAGCAGCCCCAGCGTGCGCCGAGCAGGGCGCCGGCGATAGCCGCGACGGTGTCGGTGTCCGTTCCGGCGCGTACCGCTGCCTCCAGGGCCAGCTGCAGGTGCTGGGCGGGGAAGCCGCCCTCGGCGGGGTTCAACTCCGGTACGGCGGTGCGGTTGATCGCCGACCATGCGGCCTGGAGTGCATGGACGACCCAGCCGTTGTTGGTGAAGTGGTGCGGCGGGTGGGCCTCGGCCTCGTCCAGCCTCTCGGCCCATATGTCCCGGCGTTCGGCGGGGAGGAGGTCCAGGCCGGCGCGTACGCCGTCGAAGTTCCCGTCCAGCACCGCGGTGCGGATGCCGGAACACCACAACACGCAGGCGTCGGCGCAATCGGGGTCGGGGTGGGTGAGCGCGCTGACTGCGACTGCGGCCTCGGCCATGGCCGCGGCGTCACCGAGGTGGGCGAGGGCCACGATCCCGGTGCGCATCAGGGAGCCGTTGCCCGCGCTGCGCGCGTTGCCGGCGGTGTACTCGCGGGCGGCCTCCCGCATCGCCGTGCCCGCCGACCCGGGTGCGCGGACGGCGATGCTCAGGATCAGGCTGGTCTGGTTGCCGACATCGCTGGCGCCTTCGCCCAGCCAGTCCTGGAAGTTGGCGGCGATCGCGTCCAGGGCTTCCCGGTCGCGCAGATCCGCTCCGGTCGCCGCCACCTGGGCGATGCAGACCTGCATCTGGGTGTCGTCGGAGTACTCACCGGGTTCGTACGGTCCCAGGCCACCGCCGATCATCCTCGGCTGCTGATCATCGCTGAGCGTCGCCTTGAACTCGTACGGCACGCCCAGCGCGTCGCCCACGGCCGCGCCGAGCAGCACTCCGGCGGCCCGGTCGGCAGCCCGCGCGTCCAGCTTGGGGTTGGGTATGGGGATGCGGGCCATGAGGACTCCAAGTGGCGTGACGGCCCGCGTACACCGAGCCGGGCGGGTCGCGTGATGCGGGAACGAAGTGGTCATTCGTCCTGAGGGGAGCGGCCAAGGAGGCAGGGACACCGCCAGACGCTCGTGAGGGCATCACCGGTGTGACGGCTGCTCAGCCTCGCACGACGACACACTTATCGTCAATGGGACGCTTATCAATGCCCGGGGCTTGCCTTCGCCATAGCCGCGGTCGAGCCGAACCAACCGGCTCGAGCCCTGGGGCGGCGCGGGCGGACAGCGCGAATCATGTCGCCTGGCCGTTACATGCCGGCGAGCGCCGAACCGTCCGGCCTCGAACTCGCGACGTCCTGGGCGAAGTTGGAGACGCGGCTCGCCGATCTGGCCTGTCGAGCCCAGCGCCTGTCGGAGCTCGGTTTCGGCACCGGCAGGTCGCAGACCATGGCCGGTGTGGGCGACCTCGTCAAGGCCGGCGCCCTGCCCTTGCGCGTGGGGCAACAGCCGGTGGACGGCGCGACGGCAGCCGGCAGCCGGCAGCTCCACAGTGCCTCTCCTCACCATCGCCGACCTGCTGGCGAACGGCACTGCCAGCGGTCTCGTCGACGCCGCATCGGCATCCGCGATCGCCGAGAAGGGCGACGTCGTGGTCGCCGGTGTCGTGCGTGCCTTCAAGGCATGGGTGCACGACGGGCCTCCGACGGCTCTCGGGTCACAGCTCTACGCCCTGCGGGTGGACCCCGCGAAGCTGGACGCCCACTTCCTCGCCGGCTGTCTGCGCGCGCCCTCCAACGGACGTCAGGCAGGAACCCACGCCTCCAGTTCCTCGCGGGTCGACATCCGGCGCCTGCAGGTCCTCCAACTCCCTCTGGAGGAACAGGCGGCGTACGCCGAGGTCTTCCGCGGTCCCAGGACCTTCGAGACGCAGCTCTTCGACGCCGGCGGCATGGGCAGGGGGCTGGTGAGCGACGTGATCGATCTGCTCGCGGCAGGCGGGCTGAGCGTCTGATCCGGACCGGCCGGGGTCTTCGGGACGCAGCCGGCCGACCAGCCGCTCCACGAGGAGCAGTGCGGCTTGAGCCACCGTCCCGGTGCCTGGCAGGTACAGGTCGGTGAGTTCGTCGTCGGTGTCGACCGGGGCGATGCCCTCGGCGCGGATCTCGGCTTCCAGGCTGAACAGGAACCCCAGGCCCGGAAGACGGCTCGGCGAACTCCCGCGCGGCGGCCACCGGTGCCCTCGTCGGTCACGGCAACGTCCACCACCGGACCGTGATCAGGTAGAAGACGAGCGCCCAAATAGCCATCACCAAGGCAACGGTGCACAAGCCCCGGACGTTGGTTCTTCTCGGGGGTTCGTCCGGGGGTGGGCGGAGCCAGCGGCCCAGGAGGGGGTTCACGTAGTAGGGCATCGTCAGGAAGCTCATGATGAAGCTCGACAGGAGGTTGCCGATCAGGAGGTTGATCCAGAGGGGCAGGTGGGCCGGGGACAGGGCCAGGGAGAGCAGGACCACGGTCGGGTAGAGGCCTACCCAGACGGCGAGGGAGGTCCTGGTCTCGGAGGGGGGCGGCGGTGCCTCCTTGCCGTTGCCCTCGAAGGCGAACCAGCTGCCGAACGAGTTGTCGATCGTGTGCAGCTTGTAGTCGCTGAACTTCTCGCCCTCCGCCAGGATCCGCTGTCGCTGGGGCGAGGTCAGCCAGGCGTCGAGGTGCTCGGCGTTGTCGTAGCGGTACAGCGTCGTCCATTCCTCCTGGAGTCCCTCGATGGGGCGGAAGAGCTCGGTCCCGCGGAATCCGTCGAACCTGCTCTCCTCCTCGACCATGCGGCGCTGCCAGTCGAGGAAGCTGTCGATCTGGTGCGGCGGGACGCGGTGGGTGACCACCACGGTGACCAGCGGATCCAGTGACTGGGAGCCGCTGCTGACCACCTGCTGGGTCGCCGGGCCGTCGAAATACTGCGCGCCGACGTCGAGAAACGTCTGTCTGGTCCCGCTGTTGATCCACGCCTGGAGGTGCGCCACCGAGTCGAACCGGTACACGACGACCCAGTCCGGCTGCAGCTGTGTCGGCGCGGAGATCTCGGCGCCGAGGAAGCCCGGGTAGTAGGCGGCCGCGGCGTTGAGGTCCTCCTGCCACGACCGGAACGGCTCGTCCATCCCGGGCAGGACCTTCTGCCCGATGATCGCCGTCGCCGCGGCGGCCACGTTCCGCTCGGTGTCCATGGCGGCTCAGCCTGCCGACACCGACTGTTCCGCGGGAAGCCGGCCGTAGATGCGTTCCGGGGTCAGCGGCAGCGCGCGGTAGCGGACGCCCGTGGCGTCGTGCACCGCGTTGGCCAGCGCGGGGGCGACCGGGTTGATGCAGCACTCGGCCATCCCCTTCGCCCGCATGGGCCCCACCGAGTCCGCCGATCCCACCAGGAGGACCTCGGTACGGGGGATGTCGGCATAGGTGGGGATGCGGTAGTTGCGCAGGTTCGGGTTGACCATGACGCCGTTGCCGTCGACGTGATGGTTCTCGGTCAGGGCGAAGCCGATGCCCTGGGCGACACCGCCCTCGATCTGGCCGCGTACCTGTGCCGGGTTGATGATCAACCCGACGTCGGCCGCCTGCACGCTGTACAGGATCCGGATCTCGCCCGTCACCCGGTGCACGGCGACCCGGAACCCGTGCGTGTTGGAGGTGACGCTCCGGGGCGAGCCGTACGCCTTGCGCGCGGCCCGGAACCGGATGCCGCGCCTGCGGGCCAACGCGACGAGTTCGGCCAGCGACACCCGCCGGTCCCCGCAGCTGACACCGTCGTCGTCCATCGAGCACATCACCACATGGACGCCGGTGTGGGCCGCGGCGAACTCCAGGATACGGTCGCGCACGGCGTTCGCCGCCCGCAGCACCGCGTTGCCCGCCACGAAGAGGCCGGCGCTCGCGAAGGCACCGGTGTCGAATCCCGTGCGGTCGGTGTCGGACTGCACCAGACGGATCCGGGACGGTGTCGTGCCCAGTTGGTTCGCCGCGATCTGAACGTGGGCCGTGGAGGTTCCCTCGCCGAACTCGACGGTACCGACGGCGACTTCGTAGATGAGATCGTCGCCGAGGGTGACCCAGGCCTCGGAGAGGTGTTCCGTCGGGGGCGCGGTCTCGTGCAGGGAACTCGCCGCACCCGCGCCGACGAGCCAGTCGGGGCCGGGAGGCGGCCGGTCGGCCGTACGGGCCAGGGCGCCGTCCACCAGGTCGATGCACTTGGCGAGTCCGTCCTCCGTGAAGGTCACGTCGTCGGGGCCGTCGTGCAGGGCGACCAGGGGCTCGCCGGGCCGCACGATGTTGCGCCGTCGCAGTTCCAGCGGGTCCAGGTGCAGGGCTCGGGCCAGTTCGTCCATCGCCGACTCCACGGCGAAGGCCGGCTGCGTCATCCCGTACCCGCGCAGTGCCCCGCTCGGCACGGTGTTGGTGTAGACGGAGTACGCGTCGTACTTCTTGTTGGGGCAGCGGTAGATCATGACCGCCGCGCCGCCCGCGAACAGCGTCTCGCCGCCGTGGTTTCCGTAGGCGCCGGTGTTGGACACGTTGCGCACCTGGAAGGCGGTGAGGGTGCCGTCGGACTTCGCGCCCAGCCTGACCGTCAGGGACATGGGATGCCGCGGCGAGGCGGTGGTGAACTCCTCCTCCCGGGTGAGCTCCAGGCAGACGGGCCGCCCGGTGTCCAGGGCGGCGAGCGCGACCAGGTCCTCCGTGATCACCTCCTGCTTGCCGCCGAAGCCGCCGCCGACGCGCTTGCAGAACACCCGCACCTGGTCCGGGCGCAGCGCGAACAGGTACTCCAGTTTGACCTTCGCGATCGACGGCGACTGCGAGCTGGTACGGACGTTCAGCCGGCCGTCCTCCATCCAGGCGATCGAGCCGTGGGTCTCCAGATGCGCGTGCTGCACCCGCGGTGAGAAGTAGGTGCCTTCGTGGATCACGTCGGCCGCGGCGAACCCCGCGTCGACGTCACCGATCTGCGAGTGCAGCTCGATCAGGATGTTGTGGACGGGGTCGCGGACGAACGGGTCGTGGGAGCCGTGCAGTTGGGGTGCGTCGTCGGCCATCGCCGCCTCCGGGTCGAAGACCGCGGGCAGCACCTCGTACGCGACGTCGAGACGCCGGCAGCCCTCCTCGGCCGCCCCGACCGTGTCGGCCAGGACCGCGGCGACGCGCTGACCGGCGAAGCGGACCGTGTCGTCGAGGATGTAGGTGTCGTCCGGGTCGACCAGGTGGTCGGTGTGGATCGCCGTGGTGAAGCGTCTGCGGGGCACGTCCTGCCAGGTGTAGACCCGGTGCACGCCGGGCACCGCGAGGGCGGCGCGCTTGTCGATGGAGCGGATCCGGGCGTGCGCGTGGGGCGAGTGCAGCACCTTGAGGTGCAGCATGCCGTCGATGTGGGTGTCCATGGTGAACTCGGCATGGCCGGTCACCACGTCGTGTCCCGCGGGCGCGCCGACGCTCGTGCCGACGGCCTTGCCCGGTGCGGCGGTCTCCACCGCGCCGACGCCTTTCACGGCGTCCTCGATCGCCCGGTAGCCGGTGCAGCGGCAGAGGTTGCCCTTCAACGCCCTCGGCAGGTCTGCCTTCTGCTCCTCGGTGAAGGTCGCCGAGGTCATGATCATCCCGGCGGTGCAGAACCCGCACTGGAACCCCGGAGCGTTCTCGAACTGCCGCTGCATGGGGTGCGGGGCGCCCGGCCGTCCGAGGCCCTCGATCGTGGTCACCGCACGTCCGTCCGCGCGGAACGCGGGGGTGATGCAGCTGTGCACCGGTGTGCCGTCCAGCCACACCGTGCAGGCACCGCAGTCGCCCGCGTCGCACCCCTTCTTGACGCCGAAGTGGCCGAGTTCGCGCAGGAAGGTGCGCAGGCACTGGCCGGGAGCCGGCTTCCGGTCGAACGACCTGCCGTTCACGCGGTAGCTCATGTCAGGTCACCCGCCGTCAGTTCGCGGCGGATCTCCTCGGCGAAGTGCCGGGTCAGATGCCGACGGTGATCAGGGGATCCGTTGGGGTCGTCGAACCAGACGTCGGCCGGCACCGCGTCGATGCTGCGCCGCAGGGTCCGGGCGTCGGGCACGGAGTCGAAGGCGATGCGGACCGGCCGGGTGGTCCCGGCGGTGATGGTGAGCAACAGGTCGTGCCTGCCCGGCTGTTGGGTGCCGACGAGGAACACGGTCGAGCGGCCGAGCCGGGTCAGCGTGAAGCGGCGGTGCGCGGCGCGTGCGCGCAGCGCGTGCTCCGGTACGGTGACGCGCCGCAGGATCTCGCCGGGCGCGAGGATGTTGCGGTGGTCGCCCGTGACGAAGTCGACGGCGTCGACGAAGCGCACGGAGCCGTCGGGTGCCCACAGTTCGTACCGCGCCTCCAGCGCGACCGTCAGCGTGATCATCGGGCCTGCGGGCAGGGACATGCAGATGTTGCCGCCGACGGTGGCCGCGTTCCAGACCTTGAACGAGGACAGGAATGCCTCGCAGCTCCGGCGGAAGAGGACTCCGGCGGTCCAGCGCACCGGCCACGGGAAGGCGTACAGATCGCGAACGGTGCAGGTGGCGCTGATCTCCAGGCCCCGGTCCGTCGGGACGAGGGGTTCCCAGCCCAGCGCCGTCAGGTCGATCAGCCGTCGCAGGTCCGGTTGCTCCATGGAGTAGAGCCATGTCCCGCCCGCGAGCCAGGCGTCGCCCTCGCGCCAGTCCGCGCCCGGCCGCTCGGACGGTCGGCGGACTACTTCGGTGATGGTGTTGAGGTCCATGAGAACCGACCTACGGGGATGCGGACACGCGGGAAGTCAGCGGTCCCCGGGCGATGTTGGAGTCGATTTCCTGCTGATCGCGCAGTTGTCGGCCGCCGTCCCGCACCGTTCGGGGCGGCTGCGCCACGAAGGACCGACGGACCCGGACACTCTTGTCCCAGTTTATCGCAGTATGGGGGCGTGAGCTCGGTCGAGGACGGCCACCTCGGGTGTGCCGCGGCGGCTCGGGACTGCCGCAGCGGCTTGGCGCGTGGCTGCCGCGGCGGCTCGGGTCTGCCGCAGTGGATATGGCCGAACCCGCCCGCGGCCCCCGGCCGTTCACGGCTCACGCGGGCGGCCGGGTCGCCGTGGCCGCGGCGAGGACCTCGCCGGCCAGTGGCTTGTCGAGCGCCGCGTGGACCAGGCCGTCCGCCAGCCGGGTGAGGTCGCGGTCGGGAGCGAGGCCGCCGAGCTTCCCGGGCGAGGCCGGCAGTCCGAGCCGCCGGGCCCCCTCCAGGGCCTTGCGGTCGATGTACGGCGCGAGCTCCGGCCACACTCCCTGTACGTCGCGCAGGAAGATGTCGGCGCCGGTGGGCCCGATCCCGGGCAGGTCCAGCAGGGCCTGCTTCGGATCGGGTTCCTCGCGCAACCGGCGCAGGTCACCGTGCCAGCGGTCGAGCAGCAGCGCGGCGCCGTTGCCGAGCATGGTGGCGGTGCGCTCGTCGTAGCGGCGGTAGCCGCTCCGGCCGAGTGCGTCCACGCGGTCCTGCCACGAGGCCTCCAGCATCGCCCTCGGGGTGCGCAGCCCCGCCTCGAACAACGCACGGGCGGCGGCTACGGCGGTGTCGGCCCGGATGGGGGCGCTGAGAAGGGTCGCCAGCACCAGCGTCTGGTAGAGGGGGGCCGGGGTGTTGCGCAGCCGGATGCCTGCCTGCTCCGCGTAGGTCCGCTGCTGGCGGTCGAGCAGTGCGCGGACCACCGCCTCGTCGGTGGCACGGGCGGTCCGTCCGCCGGACTTCGGATCGTTCTCGGTGGTCATAGCCCTGTCACCCGCCCTGTCACCCGCCGTGATCGGCTGTCACCGGGTCGGCGAGGGCTCCAGGGCCTGTTCGACCGTTCCCGCTTGCCGCGCGGCGCCATGCAGGCCCCGGAACCGTCCACCGTCCCCGTTCAGGGCACGCGAGTACCCGTGGGGGTGCGCTTCATGCGGCGGGGCGCGCCGCGGCACACACACCGCGGCCCGGTCCGCGCCGCGGGAGCGGGGAGGACCGGGCCGGTTCCGGGGGACTGCGGGTCAGGCGCCGGCGGGCACCGGGGTCCGCTCGGCGGTCGTCGTCGCGGCGACGGCCCGCCGCCGGTGGTAGGTGCGCAGCCGCAGCGTGCACCAGATGCCGATCACGGAGACGGCCATCAGCGCGACCGCGGGCGGCCAGTAGGCGCCGCCGGCCAGTGACGCCAGCCAGACCGCGGCGACCGGCGCGAAGCCGCCGAAGACCAGGTTGCAGATCTGGTAGGAGAGCGAGATGCCGGTTTGACATGCTCCTCGCCCTGAAGGGCAAGGATTCTGGCCTTCTCGACTGGTTGCCGTGCCGCTACGCGGCACGGTTTCCGGTCGGGAATCCGTGGCTTCCTGTTTCTTCGCGCTGTGCCAGAACAGGCTCTGGTCTTACCGGCGCTCCGCAGGCCGATGCCGCCAGTCCGGCGGCCTGTCTGACGTTGATCGCGGCGTTGGTGTCCCGGTTGTGGAGGGTGCCGCAGGCGGTGCAGGTCCATTCCCTTACGGACAGGGGTTTGGGCCCGTCGACCGCGCCGCAGGTGGAGCAGGTCTGCGAGGTCGGTGTGAAACGCCCGATCTTCACCAGCGTGCGTCCGTACCGTGCCGCCTTGTACTCCAGCATGGCCACGAACTGCGACCAGCCGGCGTCGTGGACGGACTTGGCCAGCCTGGTGCGCGCCAGTCCCGCCACCGACAGGTCTTCCACGGCGATCCCTTGGTTCTCGGAGATCAGCTTCGTGGAGAGCTGGTGGTGGAACTCCCGGCGGGCGTCAGCGACCTTGGCATGGGCGCGGGCGACCTTGAGACGGGCCTTGGCACGGTTCTTCGATCCCTTCTGCTTGCGGGACAGCTCCTTCTGCGCCTTCTTCAGCTTTTTCTCCGCGCGCCGCAACAAGCGCGGGGAGTCGATCTTCGTGCCGTCGGACAGGACAGCGAAGTGCGTGAGGCCGAGATCGATGCCGATGGTCTGCCCGGTGTCGGGCATCCGTGCGGCGTCCTCGGCGGGGTCGGTGTCGATGACGAAGGACGCGAAGAATCTGCCTGCCGCGTCCTTGATCACGGTGACCGACGACGGTGTGGCGGGCAGGGTGCGCGACCACTTCACCTTCACCGCGCCGATCTTCGGCAGGTTCAGACGGCCGCTGTCGGTGATCTTCCAGCGGGCGTTGACGGTGAAGCGGATCGACTGCCGGGCGTCCTTGCGGGACTTCAGGCGGGGCGGGCCCAGCTTCGGTCCCTTGCGGGTGCCCTTGAGGGAGGTGAAGAAGTTGCGGTAGGCGGCCTCGGCGTCACGCAGGGACTGCTGGAGCACCACCGCGCAGACCTCGCCCAGCCAGGACCGTTCCTTCGTCTGCTTCGCCTCGGTGATCAGCTGTCGGGACAGCTGTCCGGCCGTCGGGAACGGCAGCCCGGTCCTGCGGGCCTCCTCACGGGCGCGGACCGCGTCGTTGAACACGACCCGGGCGCACCCGAACGCCCTGGCCAGCGCGGCCTGCTGAGCGGCATCGGGGTACAACCTGAAGGCGTACCGGAGCTGCATGACGATCACACTAGGCATATCGAACCCGTGCCGTCACCGGGAACACACACGCGATCCGTCACCGTCACCGAGCACAGTCCGGCTCCGCCGGAACACCACCGCGACGCTCCGCGTCGCCACCACAGGATTCGCTTCACCCCCGGCCTGAAGGACTCTGCTGAGAAAAGCGTGATTCGAGCTGGCGGGTGTCGTTGGTCCACCACGGTCGCTGTGATCGTGGGAGGGGTGAGAAGGATGTCGTTGGAGCCTCGGGCCGATGTGGGGTGCCGGAGCTTAAGGCTCGGGTGGTGCGGGCGGCGTTTCCCAAGGGGACGCTCGCGGTGCGGATCCGTGAGGAGTTGGGCCCGCTGTTTGAGGATGCGGCGTTTGCCGGGGCGTTTTCGTCGCGGGGGTGTCCTGCGGTGTGGTCGGGGGCGTTGGCGCTGGTGTCGGTGTTGCAGTATGCGGAGGGGCTGACCGACAGGCAGGCCTCTGACCAGGTGCGGGCTCGCATGGACTGGAAGTTCCTGCTCGGCCTTGAGCTGGATGACCCGGGGTTCGACGCCTCTGTCCTGAGCTTGTTTCGGGCCCGCCTGATCGAGCACGAGCTGGAGCAGAGGAGCCATGATGTCCTCGGGCTCGGACAGGTGGAAGTTCGGGCCGTGATTGCCGATCTTCACTCCGGCCGGGCCGGTGAGCAGGTCGCAGGCGGCGTCCCAGAGCTGGCCGTCGGGCTCCCCGTTCTCGAAGTGCCCGATGCTGCCCCCCTCGGGCGAGGGGGTGCCCGCGGTGACGCGGCAGGTGCGCAGGGTGTGGGAGTTGACGACGCCGCCGTGGCCGGAGGCGTTCATGACGTACACCTCGCGGTCGTCGGCGACACGGTCGAGGTCGTGGCAGTTCGGGTGGCGGCCCTCGGCCAGGCGCCGGTGCTCGTAGCCGAAGCCGCGGACCGGGACGCCGGCGGGCATGTCGCGGGCGGCCTCGCGCAACACCTCGACCATGGTGTCGATGTCGCCGACGCGCTCGGGCCGCAGGTCGACCCAGGCGAGGGCCTGGCCGTACATCACCGGGTGGCAGTGCGCGTCGACGAATCCGGGGTGGACCAGGCCGCCGTCCAGCGCCAGTTCCTCGTCCGCCCGGCCGCCGAGCGCCTCGCGGGCGTCCTCGGCGGTGCCCACGTGCACGATGCGGTCGCCACGCACCGCCAGTGCCTCGGCTCGGACCGGGGTGCCCGCGGCGGCGACGTCGGCGCCGGTGACGAGCAGCGTGCGGTCGGGGTTCTGGGGGTGTCGGGGCATGGGGGCCTGCTTTCGACCGGGGAGGTACGGGAGATCGCCGACAGACGATTCGGCATGCAGAACCATAGATAGCGAACGACTGATTGACCAGATGAGACGTAGAGGAATGTTTGTTACGTCGATTCGCTCACCTGATTCCGTATCGTCGGTGGAGCGTCCGGTCCGCGGCCGATCGGGGCGCCCGCACTCCCCCGCACCCCCCGGGACCGCCCCCGCACTCCCGAGCCGCCGGACGCCGCCCGGTGTCGTCAGCCATGCCGACAGGCGCACCGTCAGGCCGTGCGCGGCCCCAGGTCGTACCGCTCCTTGATCAGTTCCAGGTGGAGCCAGCTCTCCACCTCGCGCACCGCGGGCAGCGCGCGCATCTCCTCCAGCGTGGCGCGCACCGCGCCGAAGGACTCCGCGGTGATCGTGCCGACGAGTTCGGCGCGGCCCAGGCAGGTCGACAGGAACGTCACCCGCGCGAACCCGGCGACCCGCTCCGCCACGGCCGCCGCCTCCCCGGCCACCCGCAGGCTGAAGCCGCACAGGTAGCCCATGCCGAGCACCTCGGGCCGCACCAGCGCGACGACCTTGGCCACGCCGCCGTCGAGCAGTCGCAGGGTGCGCGAGCGGGTCGCCCCCGGCGACAGGCCGACCCGGCCCGCCAGCTCGGCGAACGGCAGCCGCCCGTCCTCCTCCAGCTCGGCGAGGATCCGTTCGTCCATCGCGTCCTGCAGCGCGACGGTCGGCTCCTCGGCCAGCAGGTACGGGTCCTTCACGTGCCGGGTCGCGATCAGCGGGTCGACGGTGCGCACGCCCGGCAGCGCCCGGATGTGCTCGATGGTCCGCTCCAGCTCGCCGAAGCCCGCCGTGCGCAGCTCCGTCATGATGGCCCGCCGCCCGCTGGTCAGGGTGACGAACGGCGCCTGCGGGAGGGCGGCGATCTCGCGCGCCACCGGGGCTGCGGCGCCGCGTGTGTCGATGGCCAGATGGGCGGAGGCGGACAGGCTGCGCACGGCCGGGTGCACGATGGCCACGACCCGCACGGCACCGGACTCCTGCAGCCGCTGGGCGCGCATCCGGGTGGCTGGACGCGACAGGCCCACCCGCTGCGCCAGCGTCTCGTAGGCCAGCCGCCCGTCGGTCTGCAGCTCCCGCACGATCGCCAGATCGGTGTCGTCGAGCGCCACCTGTTCCACCGGCCCTGCCTGGCCGACCTGCTCCACCCGCTCCACCTGCTGATCTCCTCCGTGGTCGGACCCGCCACCGGGCCCACGGCCCGGACGCCGCCCATTCTCGGCCAGCCCGCCTGCCGCCTCGACGGCGGGGACTCGGCCGCCCCGACGGCGGGGACTCCACCGTTCGGCACCCCGCCCCTGGATCGACATCCGCAATCTTCTCGTCCGGGCTGGACAAGTTGAACGGTCGAAACGTAACTTCACTACCCGTAAAGCAACCGAATCATTCTTGGAGGACGGCGTGCCGCGACCTGTCGTCGTGATCACCGATACCGAGGAACTGGATCCCGCGCCCGGCGTGGCCCTGCTGGCCGAGGCCGGCTTCGACGTCAGGGTCGTCGGCAGCCGCGACCCGGAGACGATCGCCGGGGCAGCACGGGACGCCGACGCGCTGATCGTCGGCTACGCGCGGATCGACGCGGCCCTGCTGGACCGGATGCCGCGGCTGCGGATCCTCGCGACCATGTCCGCGGGCTACGACATGATCGACACCGTCGAGGCCGCCCGCCGGGGCCTGTGGGTGGCGAACCTGCCCGGCTCGGCCACCGAGGAGGTCGCGGTGCACGCCCTCGCCTCGGCGCTCGCCCTGACCCGGCGGCTGCCGCAGGCCGACGCCGTGGTCCGGGCCGGCGGCTGGAACACCGACTTCACCGAAGTGCCGCGCCGCGCGAGCGAGATGACGCTCGGTCTGCTCGGCTTCGGCCGGATCG
Source organism: Streptomyces sp. NPDC002265 (assembly GCF_040296125.1). Classification (NCBI taxonomy): domain Bacteria; kingdom Bacillati; phylum Actinomycetota; class Actinomycetes; order Kitasatosporales; family Streptomycetaceae; genus Streptomyces; species Streptomyces sp. NPDC002265. The sequence goes on from NZ_JBEOWS010000016.1 coordinate 43,375, forward strand.
CCCGCGCCCTCGCCCGACTCGCCGCACCCGTCTTCGGCCGCGTCGTCGCCCACGACCCGCACACCACCGACTGGCCCACGGGCGTCGAGCGGGTCGACCTGGACACCCTCGTGGCGAGCGCCGACGTCCTGTCGCTGCACACCGCGTCGACCCCGCGGACCCGGGGCATGGTCGACGCCGCGCTGCTCGCCCGCACCCGACCCGGCGCCGTTCTCGTCAACGTCTCCCGCGGCGACCTCGTCGACCCTGCCGCCCTGCTCGCCGCGCTCGACAGCGGGCGGCTCGCCGGTGCCGCGCTCGACGTGTTCCCGGTCGAGCCGCCCGCCGCCGACGACCCGCTGCGCAGCCACCCGCGGCTGCTGCTCTCGCCGCACAGCGCCTTCCTGTCCGACGCCTCGCTGCGCGCCTACGCCACCGAGCCCGCGCGCAACGTCATCGCCTGGTGGACCACCGGCCGCCCGCACACGCCCGTCGTCGTCCCGGAACCGGTTCCGGCGTCCGCCGCCTCACCCCGCCACACCCAAGGAGCATCCGCGTGACCGACACCCTCACCGCCCCCGTCACGGTCGGCACCGACGCCTCCGCGGCCGCGGAGGAGCTGCGCCTGCGGCGCGAGCTCGCCGCCGTGTACCGCCTGGTCGCGCACTTCCGCATGACCGACCTGATCTTCACCCACATCTCGCAGCGGCTGCCCGGCCCGGACCACCACTTCCTCATCAACCCCTACGGCCTGCTCTTCGAGGAGATCACCGCCTCCAGCCTGGTCAAGATCGACCTGGACGGCAACGCCGTCGAGCCGAGCCCGCACCCGGTCAACCCGGCCGGCTTCGTGATCCACAGCGCGATCCACAAGGCGCGCCCCGACGCCCATTGCGTGCTGCACACCCACACCAAGGCGGGCTGCGCCGTAGCCGCCCAGCAGGGCGGGCTGCTGCCGGTGAACCAGATGTCGATGGAGTTCCACAACCGCGTCGGCTACCACGACTACGAGGGCGTCGCCCTCAACCTCGAGGAGCAGGAACGCCTGGTCGACGACCTCGGCGCCCACCCGGCGCTGATCCTGCGCAACCACGGTCTGCTGACCGTCGGCGACAGCGCCAAGCAGGCGTTCCTGCGCATGTACTACCTGGAGAAGGCCTGCGAGATCCAGGTCACCGCACAGGCCGGCGGCGCCCCGCTGATCCTGCCCTCGGAGCAGGTGTGCGAGTACACCGCCCGGCAGCTGTCCGGCGAGGCCGCCTCCGACTTCGAGGACCACGACGCCTACGACCTCGCCTGGGCCGCGCTGCTGCGCCTGGTCGAGCGCATCGCACCCGACTACAAGAACTGACCGCGTCCGGGGCCGGAGAACCCGCCGCGCTCCGGCCGGGCGCCGGCCGCTCTCAGCCGACGGGAGCGGCGGAGAGCGGCCCGTGTCCCCCGGCTGTCCCGGCGGAACCCGGCGCGGCGGAGTCGGCGGGGCCGGTGCCCGTGGCGGCGGAACCTGCGGGGACCGCGTCCCCGGCAGCCGGGTCCGCCGCAGCGGCGTGCGCGGCCGCGTCCGCCGTCCCGTTCGCGAACTGGGTGCGGTACAGCTCCGCGTAGCGGCCCTCGGCGGCCAGGAGCTGGTCGTGGGTGCCGCGTTCCACGACCCGGCCCGCCTCGATCACCAGGATCTGGTCCGCGGCGCGCACGGTGGACAGCCGGTGGGCGATCACGATCGCGGTGCGGCCGGCCAGGGCCTCGGTGAGCGCCTCCTGGACGGCCGCCTCCGAGGTGTTGTCGAGGTGGGCGGTGGCCTCGTCGAGGATCACGACGCGCTGGCGGGCCAGGAGCAGCCGGGCGATGGTCATGCGCTGGCGTTCGCCGCCGGAGAGCCGGTAGCCGCGTTCCCCGACGACCGTGTCGAGGCCGTCGGGCAGGGATCGTACGAGGGTGTCCAGCCGGGCCCGGCGCAGCGCGTCCCACAGTTCGTCCTCGGCGGCGCCGGGGCGGGCCAGCAGCAGGTTGGCCCGGACCGAGTCGTGGAACAGATGGCCGTCCTGGGTGACCATGCCCAGGGTCTCGCGCAGCGAGGCGGCGGTGAGGTCGCGCACGTCGACGCCGCCGACGCGCACCGCGCCCTCGTCGACGTCGTAGAGGCGCGGCAGGAGCTGGGCGATGGTGGACTTGCCGGCGCCGGACGAGCCGACCAGGGCGACCGTCTGACCGGGCTCGGCGCGGAAGGAGACGCCGCGCAGCACCTCGGCGCCGCCTCGGGTGTCGAGGGAGGCGACCTCCTCCAGGGAGGCGAGCGAGACCTTGTCGGCGGACGGGTAGCCGAAGCGGACGTCGTCGAACTCGACGGCCACCGGACCGTCGGGGACCGGACGGGCGTCCGGCTTCTCCTCGATGAGCGGCTTCAGGTCGAGCACCTCGAAGACCCGCTCGAAGCTGACGAGCGCGCTCATCACCTCGACCCGGGCTCCGGCCAGCGAGGTGAGCGGGGCGTAGAGGCGGGTCAGCAGCAGGGCGAGGGAGACGACCGCGCCGGGCTCCAGGGTTCCGCGCAGGGCGAACCAGCCGCCGAGGCCGTAGACGAGGGCCAGGGCCAGGGCGGAGACCAGGGTCAGGGCCGTCATGAACACCGACTGGGCGGTGGCGGTACGCACCCCGATGTCCCGCACCTGACCGGCGCGGACGGTGAACTCCTGCGACTCCTCCTCGGGCCGGCCGAAGAGCTTGACCAGGGTGGCGCCCGGAGCGGAGAAGCGTTCCGTCATCCGGGTGCCCATCGCCGCGTTGAGGGTGGCCGCCTCCCGCTGCATCCGGGCCATCCGGCTGCCCATGCGCCTGGCCGGCACCACGAACACCGGGAGCAGCACCAGGGCGAGCAGGGTGATCTGCCAGGACAGGGTCAGCATGACGGCGAGCGTGAGCAGCAGCGTGACCAGGTTGCTGACGACTCCGGAGAGGGTGTTGCTGAACGCGCGCTGGGCGCCGATCACGTCGTTGTTGAGACGGGAGACGAGCGCTCCCGTACGAGTACGTGTGAAGAACGCGACCGGCATCCGCTGCACATGATCGAACACCGCCGTCCGGAGATCGAGGATGAGTCCTTCCCCGAGCATCGCCGACAGGCGCCTGCCGAGGATGCCGAGCGCCGCCTCCAGCACCGCGATCAGCGCGATCAGCAGGGCGAGCCGTACGACGGTGCGCCGGTCCCCGTGCGACACGATCGCGTCCACGACGTGGCCGGCCAGGACCGGCGTCGCCACGGCGGTCAGCGCGGTCACCACCCCGAGGACGACGAACAGCGCGATACGGCGCCGGTGCGGGCGGGCGAACGCGCCGATGCGGCGCAGGGTCGCGCGGTCGTAGGGGCGGCGTTCCTGCCGGGCGTTCATGACGCTGTACAGCTGCGTCCAGGCGGTGGTTTCCATGCTCATGGGACAGAACCTAGGACCTCAAGCTTCGTTGAGGTCAATGTCCGTCCGGAATTCCCGCAGACGAAGGATCCGATGACCCTTTCTCCCCATCCGCTGCCCGTCCGTAAGCCCCCGTCCCCACAGCCGCAACCCGTCGTTGACGTGGTGCGGAAAACCTCTCCCACTGTGACCCGCGTCCCCGTCCGCCAGATTCTCTGCCTGCTTCCGCTGCTGCTGCTCGGCGTGGTCGCGGTGCAGCACCGCTCCGTACTGGCCGAGGGCATCGGCCACCTGCGCGGCGCCGAGTGGCCCTGGCTGCTGGCCGCGGCCGGGGCGACCTGCCTGACCTGGGTGGCGGCGGCCTTCACCCGCCAGGGCGCGCTCGTCGAACGGCTGCCCAGACGGCGGCTGCTCCTCACCCAGTTCGCCGCGGGCGCGGCCAACCACCTGCTGCCCACCGGACTGGGCGCGAGCGCGGTGAACCTGCGCTTCATGACGGTCTGCGGGGTGCCGCTGGCCCGGTCCTCGGCCGCCCTCGCGCTGTATCTGCTCGCCGAGAGCGTGGGGCGGTTGGGTCTGCTGGCCGCGCTGCTCCTGGCCTTCCCGCACGCGCTGCGGGTCGGCACCCTGCTGCCGCACGGGGCGCTCGGGCCCCTGCTGTGGGCCGCGGGCGGCGTCGTGGCCGTGGCCGCGGTCGTGCTCGCGACGATACGCAGGCTGCGCAACGCCGTGCTCTCCTTCCTGCGCACCGCACTCGGCGAGGCACACTCGGTGCACACCCGTCCGGCACGGGCGTTCGCCCTGTGGGGCGGTTCGCTGGCGTTCCCGGCGCTCCAGGCCACCGGTCTGGCGGCGGTCGGGCAGGCGCTGGGGCTGCCGGTGCCGCCCACGCACATCGCGGTGGCCTATCTCGCGGCGACCGTCGCCGTGGCCCTGGTGCCCACCCCGGGCGGGCTCGGCTCGGTCGACGCGGCCCTGATCGTGGCACTGGTGGCGGCGGGCGGCCCGGTGGCGGTGACCACGGCAGTGGTCCTGGCGTACCGGATCATCACCGTGTGGCTGCCGCTGCTGCCGGGGGCGCTGACGCTGGGCGCGCTGGTACGGCTGAAGGTGATCTGACCCGGCAGGACCCGGGTCCCCGGTCGAGCCCGGAGCGCGCCTGCGAGACTCGCCCCAGCGAACTCGACGGACGCGACGGACGCGACGAGCCCGTCGTACGGAAGGGGATCCCACCATGCCGATCCGGACGGAACGCCGGGGATACGTCACGACTGTCGTGCTCTCCCGGCCCGAGGCCCGCAACGCGGTGGACGGTCCCACGGCCGCCGAACTGGCCGCCGCCTTCCACGAGTTCGAGGCGGACGACGAGGCGCGGGTGGCGGTGCTCTGGGGCGAGGGCGGTACGTTCTGCGCGGGCGCCGACCTCAAGGCGGCGGGCGGGGAGCACGGCAACCGGGTCGCGGAGGACGGCGACGGCCCGATGGGGCCGACCCGGATGCGGCTGTCCAAGCCGGTGATCGCCGCCGTCGCCGGACACGCCGTGGCCGGAGGGCTGGAACTGGCGCTCTGGTGCGATCTGCGGGTCGCCGAGGAGGACGCCGTCTTCGGGGTGTTCTGCCGCCGCTGGGGCGTGCCCCTCATCGACGGCGGCACGGTACGGCTGCCCCGGCTGATCGGTACGAGCCGCGCCCTCGACATGATCCTGACCGGCCGCCCGGTCCCGGCCCGGGAGGCCTACGAGATGGGGCTGGCGAACCGGGTGGTCGCCACCGGCACCGCCCGCGCGGCGGCCGAGGAACTGGCCGCCGCGATCGCCCTCTTCCCGCAGGCGTGCCTGCGCTCCGACCGGGCCTCGGTCCTGGACCAGGAGGGCCTGGACGAGGCGGCGGCGATCCGGGGCGAGCTGCGCCACGGCATGGGCGTACTGGCGGAGGGACTCGAGGGCGCGGCCCGCTTCGCGGGGGGTGCGGGGCGGCACGGGGCGTTCGGGGACCTCTGAGGGGACCCTCCGAACCGGCTGACCCGCCTCGTGAGCGCTGTCGCGGACGGTCGGATGAGTGCCGCGGTCAGGCGAGTGACACCCGTACCGGGCCGCCCTTCGGATCGACCCGTCCGGTCCAGTGGGCGGTGAGGGTCAGGGTGCGATGGGGCACGGCGGTACGGGTGCGCGGGCGCTCGGTGTGCAGGAGGCGGTCGTCCTGGCTGACGTGCAGGACCGGGCGGGCGACCACGATCGAGGTGCGCAGGACGTACGGACCCCACCCGCCCGGCATGCCGTCGGCCGGGACGACTCGGGTCGGGACGACTCGGGTCGGGACGACTCGGGTCGGGGCAACTCGGGTCGGGGCGACACGGTTAGGGACGACTCGGTTCGGGGCGATCCAGCGCAGCGGCGGGTCCACGAGCAGGGGGATTCCGTCGGGCCAGCCGCCCGTGGCGAGCCAGTCCCGGACCGTGCTGCCCGCGTACGCGCCCTCGCGGGCGGCCGTCGCCGCGCTCTCCACGGCGTGCAGCACGCTGCCGGCGGCGAAGACGCCGGGCCGCGAGGTGCGCAGGCCGCCGTCGACGGCGGGACCGCGGGTGCCGGAATCCAGCAACAGCCCGCCGCGCCGGGCCAGTTCGTGGTCGGGGACGAAGTCGCCGGTGAAGACCACGGTGTCGCAGGCGAGCGTGGCCGTGCGGCCGTCGCGGTGGCGGACCCGGACGCCGGAGAGCCGCCCACGGCCGAAGAGTTCGGTCACCGAGGTGCCGGTCAGCAGCGGCAGCCGGTGCCGCAGCCGGGCGTCCGCGGCCCGCGCGGGCGCCGTCTGGGCGCGGGGCAGGTCGGTCACCATGGCCGCCACGACGACTCCGGCGGCCCGCAGGGTCGCGGCCGCCGCGTACGAGACGTCCTCCGCGCCGACGACCACCGCGCGGGTGCCGATGTGCTGCCGGTACAGGTGCACCGCCTGCTGGAGTTCGCCGGTGGTGTACACGCCGGCCGGGCGGGTGCCGGGCATCAGCCGTGCGGCGCGCGGCCGTTCCCGGGCCCCGGTGGCCAGGACGACCGCGCGGGCCTCGATCGTCTCCGGCCCGTGCGGGCCGACGGTGTGCAGGGACAGCGGTCCGGCCCAGTCGAGGGCGGTCACGCCGGTACGGACGCTCACCCCGGCCCGGTCCGCCGCGTCGAGCAGCAGCCGGGCGTACCCGGGGCCGGTCAGCGGGTGCAGCCAGGTGCCGTAGCCGCCGTGGGCGCAGTGCCGGGGCACTCCCCCGGCCTGTTGCTCGCGGTCCAGTACCTCGACCCGGCCCGCGCCCGCCGTGGCCAGCCGGGCGGCCGTCGCCAGTCCGGCCGGGCCGGCCCCGACGACGAGGACGTCGACCCGGCGTACGGCCGTCACGTCCCGGCCTCCTCGGCCCGTGCCCGTCCGGCCGTGACCGCTGTGCCGCCTCGCTGTGCCTCCTCGAACAGCGCCCGTACCGCCGCCCCGCAGTAGAAGCCCTGGCAGCGGCCGGCCCTGGCCCGGGTCCTGCGGCGCAGCCCCTCCAGGGTGCGCGCGGGGACGGTGGCGGTGAGCGCGTCGCGGATCTCGCCGCGGGAGACGCGTTCGCAGTGGCAGACGAGGCGGCCGTACTCCGGGTCGGCGGCGATGAGTTCGGCCCGCTGGTAGGGGCGCGGGAACGCCTCGCCGAGGTTGGGCATGCGGACCGGTTCCAGGTCCCGGGCCGGGGCCGCGTCGAGTCCGTCGGCGGTGAGCAGGCCTACGACGTGCTCGGCGATGGCGAGGGACGCGGTCAGCCCGGTGGAGCGGATGCCGCCGACGGTGACGTACGCCTGCCCGGGGTGGGCGCGGATGCGGTAGTCCTCGTGCTCGGTGGCGGCGCGCAGGCCCGCGTAGACGGCCGTGACCTCCTCCGCGAGCAGCTCGGGCAGGATGCGGCGGCCCTGCTCGCGCAGCCGGGACAGACCTTCGGCGGTGGACTCGGTGGCCCGTCGGTCGTGCAGGTCCTCCGCGGTGGGGCCGAGCAGGACGTTGCCGTAGACGGTGGGGGCGACCAGGACGCCCTTGCCGAGCGCGGTGGGGACGGGCAGCAGGATGTGCCGGACCAGGTCGCGGGCGGCCTTGTCGAAGACGAGGAGCTGGCCCCGGCGCGGGGTGACGGTGAAGTCGTGCCGGCCGAGCCGCCGGTCGAGGGTGTCGGCGTGCAGGCCGGCCGCGTTGACCAGCCGGCGGGCGCGCAGTTCGCCCCTCGCGGTGCCGAGGACATGCGTGCCGCCCTGCCGACTTGCCCGCTCCACGGGCGAGTTGAGATGCAGGTCGACTCCGTTGCGGACCGCCTGGGTGGCGTAGGCGAGGGTCGTCGTCCAGGGGCAGATGATGCTCTCGCCGGGTATGTGCAGGGCGCCCAGGGCGTCGGGGCCCAGGCGCGGTTCGCGGGCGTACAGCGCGGCGGGATCCAGCTGCCGGGCGTCGTGGTAGCCGTTGCGCACCGCCTTGTCCGCGAGGCGGGGCAGCGCGGCGAGCTGTTCCTCGTCCCAGGCGACGAGCAGCGCGCCGACGGGTTCGACGGGGATGCCGCACTCGGCGGCGTACGCGGCCAGCAGCCGGGCGCCCTCGCGGACCAGGCGGGCCTCCAGGGAGCCGGGGACGGCGTCGAAACCGCTGTGCAGGATGGCCGTGTTGGCCTTGGAGCTGCCCTGTCCGACGTCGTCCTGCGCCTCGACGAGCGCGATGCGCAGCCCGGGGCGGCGGGCGAGTTCCCGGGCGATCGCGCAGCCGACGACTCCGGCGCCGACGACCGCCACGTCGTAGGTCGCCGCGGGCAGGGGCCCGTGCGCGGTGACCGTCATCCGCACGTCCGGCCCGGGGGCGTGCGGCGGCCCGCGGGCGCCCGGCGGGCGGGCGAGCGCGTCACGGACGTCCGGCATACGGGCGTACGCCTCACGGTCGCACCGCTGACGCGCGTACGGCTTACGGGCGTAAGCCTCAATGGCGCACGGCTCACACGCGTACGCCTCACGGGTGCACCGCTCACGCACGTACGGCTCGCCCGCGCACCGCTCACGCACGCACCGCTCACGCACGTACGGCTCACGGGCGTACGGCTCACCCACGCACGGCTCACGGGCGTACGGCTCACCCACGTACGGCTCACGCGCGTCCCGGCGCGGAAGGCGGCCGCCGGGTGTGTCATACGGGTGCCCCGTCCAGCAGCGCGGCCACCGCCGCGCGGAAGGTGGCGCGGCGTTCGGCCGCCTGGCCGGGCGAGATGCGCGGCTCGTAGACGGCCGCGGGCTTCCACTCCGGCAGGGCGTCGGCGACCGTCGTCCCCGGCACGGCGCCGAGCAGGGCCAGGGCGCCGGTGCCCAGGGCGGTCGCGTCGGGCAGCGCGGACACCTCGACGGGGCGTTGCAGCAGGTCGGCCTGGGTCTGCATGAGCAGCGCGGAGCGGGTCAGGCCGCCGTCGACGCGCAGTTCGGACAGGGGGACGCCCTGGTCGGCCGCGGCGGCCTCGGCGAGTTCGGCCACCTGGGCGGCGAGGCCCTCGCACAGCGCGTGCACCACGTGCCCGGGGCCGGTGTCGAGGCCGAGCCCGGTGAGCGAACCGCGGATGTCGCCGCGCCACCAGGGGGCGGCGAGGCCGGCCAGCGCCGGTACGAAGGTGACGCCGCCGCTGTCGAAGGCGGTGCCGCCGACCCGGTCGAGGTCGGTGGCGCCGGTGATGACGCCGAGGTCGGTGAGCCAGCGGACGGCGGAGGCGGCCGTGTAGACCTGGCCGTCGAGGCAGTAGGCGGTGCGTCCGCCGAGCCGCCAGGCGACGCAGCTGACCAGTCCCGAGGTGCCGCGCATCGGGGTGTCGCCGGTGTGGGCGAGCAGGAACGCGCCGGTGCCGTAGGTGCACTTGGCGCCGCCGGGCGCGGTGACGCGCTGGGCGAGCAGGGCGGCCTGCTGGTCGACGACGAGTCCGGTGAGCGGGATCTCGGGGCCGAAGGCGGTGGTGGTGCCGACGGGGGCGGCGTTGTCGACGACGTCGGGGAGCCGTTCACCGGACAGCCCGTACAGGTCGAGGGCGCGGGGCGACCAGCCGGCCTGGTCGAGGTCGAGGAGCTGGGTGCGCCCGGCGGTCGCGGCGTCGGTGACGAAGCTGCCGGTGAGCCGGTGCACGAGCCACGCGTCGCTGGTGGTCACCACCCCCTCGCGGGTGAGGTGACGTCGTATCCAGGCCATTTTCGGCGCGGCGAAATAGGGGTCGAGCGGAAGGCCGGTGAGGTGACGTAACTCATCGGCGTGTTCGGCCAGTTCGGTGCACACGCTCTGGGCGCGGCGGTCCTGCCAGACGAGCGCGTCGGTCAGCGGGCGGCCGTCGGCGGGGTCCCAGGCGAGCACCGTCTCGCCCTGGTTGGCGAGGCCCACCGCGATGACGGGTTCACCGGCCTCGGCCAGGGCGCGGGTACCGGCCTCGACCACCGAGGCGTACAGCTCGCCCGGGCCGACCTCGACCAGGCCGCCGGGCAGATGGCGGGGACGTACGGCCGTGAACCCGGTGCCGATGACGCCACGTTCGGGGCAGATCACCAGCGCCTTGGTGCCGGACGTGCCCTGGTCGACGGCGAGTACCGGACCTGTCATCTACACCTCTTCCGCAGGTGATCCGGAGGTGATCACAGCCCGACAGCCTGCCGTCGTCGCCGGTACCGCGTCAAGCGCCGCCCACCTGGCGCCCCGCCCGACTCTTCGTTGGCTGAGGGACAGTCAACTAACCGCGTAGATAACGAAGTTCGAGACGAACTGGAATCCGGGGGTGATGCCCAACAAGCACCTCTATAGTGACCGCCGTCCCGGTGCGATCTCCTCGACTGCCGCCCAGAGGAGGGCTGTTGTTACTCCGCCCTGCCGTCATGCCCCGCCCTCGTCCCGGGGCGGTCGGCTGATGGCCAGAGAGGGAGCCCGACCCTCCTACGACCCCGCAGGCCACGATTCCGCGCTGCGTGCCGCCCTCCAGGAGCTGCGTGCCGGACGCTGGATGTCGATGCGCGGGCTGCTCGACGAGACCACCCAGTGGTGGCAGTGGACGCAGCGCACCCAGGTGCTGGCGGCGGCCGCCGCCGGCAGCGACGTGGTGCGCGCCTGGCTGGCCGAGGAGCCGTCCAGCGTGCCGGCGGCGGTGATGCACGCCCGGGTGGCCGTGGAGCGGGCCCTGCGGGCGCACCGCGAGGGCCACCGCCGCGCCCATGAGCTGTGGATCGAGGCCTGGGACGCCAGCCGTACCGCCGCCGACCGCGCGCCCGCGGATCCGGTCCCGTGGGTGTGCCTGCTGTCGCTGGCGCAGCTGGACCGGCAGCTGCTGTGGGACGAGCACCGGGTGGCGGCGCCGGAGCCGACGCTGCCGCCGGGTCCCTGGGGCCTGCTGGGCGAGGCCGACCGGCGTGATCCGTTCAACCGCGAGGCCCACCACCGCATGGTGCAGTTCCTGTACACGCGGGCGGCCTCGGAGCGGCTGGCGGAGGCGACCGGCTACGCCCACCGGGTCGCCGGGGACGCACCGCAGGGGTCCCCGCTGCATCTGCTGCCGCTGTACGTGCGGGCCGAGCGCTACCGGCGCGGCGGTGGCCGCGACGCCGCCCTGGACCTGCACTGGGTGGCGGAGGACGCCAGCCGTGAGGCGCGGCGGGCGCTGGTGACCTGGTTCGAGTCGAGCGTCCCCGAGCAGCGTTCCCCGCAGGACCTCAACCATCTGGCGCACGCCCTGTGGGGCGCGCTCAGGTTCCCGGACGCGGCCCGGGTGTTCGATGCCATCGGGCCGTACTACACGCCTGTGCCCTGGGCGTACCGCGCCCCGGACGGCGGCCGGGCCATGGAGGTCTTCCTCCAGGCCCGCACGCGTTCCCGGGCGGCCTCGCACGATCCCGACTGACGCACCCCCTCGACGCACCCCCGTCGATGTCCCCCATCCCCCCGGAGGTTACGCATGTCCCGCACCTCTGATCCGTCCGATCCGCCCCGCACGAAGGAGAGTTCCGTGGCCGGTCCGCTCGTGGACGCGCCGGACGGTCCGCACGGCCCGAGCAGTCCGCACGACGAGGAGCAGCGGCTGCGCGAGCTCGGCTACCGGCCTGTTCTGGCCCGTCGCATGGGCGGCTTCGGCAACTTCGCGATCAGCTTCTCGGTGATCTCGATCCTGTCCGGCTGCATGACGCTGTACGGCTTCGGCCTGGGCACCGGCGGGCCCGCCGTGATGCTGTGGGGCTGGGCCGGAGTGGGTCTGTTCGTGCTGTGCGTGGGGCTCGCGCTGGCCGAGGTGACCAGCGCGTATCCGACGTCCGGCGCGCTGTACTACATGGCCGACCGGCTCGGCGGCCGCCGCTGGGGCTGGTACACGGGCTGGCTGAATCTGCTCGGTCTGCTCGGTGCGATCGCGGGCATCGACTACGGCGCCGCCCTGTTCGCCGGCGCCTTCGCCAATCTCCAGTGGGGCTTCGAACCGACGCCCGGCAAGACGATGCTGATCTTCATCGCGATCCTGCTGCTGCACGCCGTGCTGAACCTGTTCGGCGTGCAGCTGGTCAGCGTGCTCAACTCCATCAGCGTCTGGTGGCACCTGGCGGGCGTCGCCCTGATCGTCGGCGCGCTGGCGATCGTCCCCGACCACCACCAGTCGCCGTCCTTCGTGTTCACCAAGTTCGTCAACGACACCGGCTGGGACAACCCCCTGTACGCGGCGGCGCTCGGCCTGCTGCTGGCCCAGTACACCTTCTGCGGCTACGACGCCTCGGCCCACCTGTCGGAGGAGACCTCCAACGCCTCGGTGTCGGCGGCCCGCGGCATCGTGCGCTCCATCTGGGTGTCGTGGATCGCGGGCTTCGTCCTGCTGGCCGGTCTCACCTTCGCCATCCAGGACTACGACGCCACCCGCAACAGCGCGACCGGGGTGCCGCCCGCGCAGATCCTGCTCGACGGCCTCGGCACGGACGGTGCGAGCGCGCTGCTCATCGTCGTGATCATCGCGCAGCTGTTCTGCGGCAACGCCGAGGTCGCCGCCGCCAGCCGGATGGTGTTCGCGTTCAGCCGCGACGGCGCGCTGCCCGGGTCCGACATCTGGCGCCGGGTCAGCAGCCGCACCCAGACCCCGGTCGCCGCCGTGTGGCTGTCGGTGGGGGTCGCCGCCGTGCTGGCGCTGCCGTCGCTGTACTCGGCGACCGCGTACGGCGCGGTCACGGCCATCAACGTCATCGGCATCACCCCCGCGTACGCGATACCGGTGCTGCTGCGGCTGCGCGCGGGCGACCGTTTCCGGCCGGGTCCCTGGAACCTGGGCCGGTGGAGCAAGCCGATCGGCTGGATCGCGGTGGTGTGGGTGGCCGGTGTGACGGTGCTGTTCTGCCTGCCGCAGGCGTCGCCGGTGACGGTGGACACGATGAACTACGCCTCCGTGGCGCTCGCCGTCGTCCTGGTCCTCGCCACCGTGTGGTGGTTCGTCGCCCGCCGCTCGTACGGCACGCCCACGACGGCCGCGTACGGCTCCGACCGGGAACAGGCCGAACTGGCCGAGGGGATCGTCTGAGACCTGCCGGTCATACGGTCCGGCAGCCGCCGAAATCGGTCTGAGCTGCACGGCCTTGCGCCGGGTCCGGTACGAACTGCTCTACCGGATACGGCAGGATGAGCGATCGCGCCGTCCGCGCGGAAGACGCGGGCGGCGCGTTCGCGCTTCCCGGAATCGAGCAGGTGACAACGTGACGAGACTTCACACCCGGCCGTCGGCGGCGGCTCACGCCGCAGACCGTTCCTCCGGAGGCGGCCGGTGAACCGCGCAGTGACGCTCGACGACCTGATGCTCGCCGGGATCGCCCTGGCGGCGGGGCTGCTGGGGGCCTTCCTCTCGCGCACGCTGCTGCGCTGGCTGGCCAAGCACGCCAAGCGCACCCGCTGGAGCGGCGACGACGTGATGGTGGACGCCCTGCGGACGGTGGTGCCGTGGGCCTCGATGGCGGGCGGCGCGGCCGCCGCGGCGGCGGTGCTGCCGCTGACCCACACGGTGCAGCGGCACGTCAACCAGTGTCTGACCGTGCTGCTCATCTTCGTGGTGACGCTGTCGGCGGCGCGGGTGGTCTCCGGGCTGGTGCAGACCGTCACCCAGTCCCGCTCCGGCGTCGCCGGATCGGCCACGATCTTCGTCAACATCACCCGGGTGCTGGTGCTGGCGATCGGCTTCCTGGTGGTGCTCCAGACGCTGGGCATCTCGATCGCCCCGATGCTCACCGCCCTGGGTGTCGGCGGTCTGGCGGTGGCGCTCGCCCTTCAGGACACCCTGGCGAACCTCTTCGCCGGCGTCCACATCCTGGCCTCCAAGACCGTCCAGCCCGGGGACTACATCCGGCTGACCAGCGGCGAGGAGGGGTACGTCGTCGACATCAACTGGCGTCAGACCACCGTGCGCCAGCTCTCCAACAACCTGGTCGTCATCCCCAACGGGCAGCTGGCGAAGACGAACATGACCAACTACACCCGGCCCGAGCAGCACCAGACCGTGCTGGTGCAGGCCGGTGTCGGCTACGACAGCGATCTGGAGCACGTCGAGCGGGTGACCATCGAGGTGGTCGCCGAGGTGATGACCGGGGTCGCCGGCGCCCTGCCGGACCACGAGCCCGCGGTGCGTTTCCACACCTTCGGCGACTCGCGCATCGGTTTCACGGTGATCCTGGGCGTCGGCGAGTTCAGCGACCAGTACCGGATCAAGCACGAGTTCATCAAGCGTCTGCACCGCCGCTTCCGCGAGGAGGGCATCCGCATCCCCGCGCCGACCCGGACGGTGGCCTTGCAGCAGGGGTCGGTGGTGATACCGCACCAGCGCGGCCACGAGGTCGTGCAGGGGGGGGGGCCCCAGCACGTGTGAGAGCTCGGGGGTGCGGGTGCGGGCCGCGGGGTTTGAACAGCTCGGGGCGTGGGGGC
>NZ_JBEOWS010000017.1:0-55917 GCF_040296125.1 Streptomyces sp. NPDC002265
GTACGGCATGAGCGCTTTCAGCCACACCCAGGCCCCTGGGTCTGCCGATCGTACGAAGGACCGGAACCAACCCGCCAACAAGGTAAGGAGCGCTTCAGCCGGCGAGTTCGCTGGCGAGGCGGCGAGGCGGCGAGGCGGCGAGGTGTCGAGGTGAGCGCGTCGTGCGGCCGGGGCGACAGGCCCGGCCCATGTCCGGTCCGACGGAGCAGGCGTTTGCGGTTGGAGCGTCACCATCACGGACCGGAACTCGGTCGAACGGCAGGCCTGGTCCAACCTACGATGACACCCGTGCACCTGCCCTGGTTCGAGTTCGACGAACACGACAAGGTCCCGCAGAACTGCGACCCGTCCCAGCGCGAGTTCCTGCGCCTGGTTCGAGAGGGCGCCCAGGAATGGCCTTGCCGGCCCGGCGACACCTACGTGCTGTTCTTCCCCCGCGACGAACTCGATGAGGACGGCAACACTGCGGAGCACGACGAGATGCGTCTCGTGGTGGACCTCAGCCACCGGCAAGTGCACTTCCTTGCACTCGGTGCCGCCCTGGAGGCGGACACCGTACGGTGCAGTGAACTGCACAGCTGTAACTTCGCGTTGACGCAGGAGCGCCCGGACGTCGTGCCGCGCGAGCGCAGCGGACCGGTCGAGGATCTGGCGGTCTTCACCGTCGACTGGCTCGGTGAGATCCTGCGTCGGCCGGCGCTACGGTACGACGGCCGCCGGTACTGACCCCCGCACGCGGCTCGCTCTCGCGCTCGGTACGACGCCGGTATCTCCCCGTTCGGCGTTACGAGCGCCGTCCTTCGTTCGAGCGGTTGCTCGTGAGCTGAGCATTGCGCTTGTTGCCGAGGCAGGAGGACCGGCGCCTCGGCCAGGGGCCCTTGGGCTCGCTGCAGCGGCGCCAAGCCACGTCTCGTCCTGGGCTTGAGCCCTGCGACCTCATGAGATCAGCAGGGCCGTCAAGCCGTCACGTGCGCTCGGTGAGCCAGTGCAGCCGCCGATACTTCGACGCACGGGCACTGCCCGTCCTGCGCTGCTGGACCTTGAGCACGAACAGGTCAGTGCATCTTGGACCCGGCGCCGGCCCTTCGGGACTGGGGAAGCGCCTGAACGATGCCGGCAGCAAGCCCGAGGGCGGCGAAGACCCACCAGATGTGATGGAAGGTGTCCACCACGGTGGTCGGAGTGGGCGTGCCGAGAATCGCCACGAAGAGACTGATGCCCAGGACTGCGCCCAGCTGTCTGAAGCTGGAGTTGACGGCCGACCCCACTGCGAACTGGTTCGGGGGGAGCTTCGCCACCGCGGCGCCGGACTGCACGGGCAGGGTGAAGCCGATACCGAGACCGGTCAGCAGCGTCCACGGCAGCCAGTGCGTCACCCAGTGGTGCGAGGCGTTCACGGACAGGGCGAAGCCGAGGCAGCCGATCGTCCACAGCACCGCTCCGGCGAGCAGGACCTTCTTGTGCCCGATGACGGTGGCCAGCTTGGTGGTCGACCGGGCGACGATGGTCACGACGACGGGTCCGGCCGCGCTGGCGAGTGCGGCTCGCAGGACGGAGTACTGCCACACCGTCTGCAGGTAGATCAGGTTGGCCAGGAGCAGTCCGAAGAATGCCGTGGAGAACAGCAGCGTCGCTGCGTTGACGTCGCGGAACTGGCGCTCCTTGAAGAGCGCGAGATCCATGACGGGGCGCGCGGCCCTGGACGTACGCCACAGGAAGACGGGCAGGACCAGGGCGGACAGCACGAAGCCGGCCACGACCTGCCCGTCCGACCAGCCGCGGGTCGGTCCTTCGATGATGGAGTAGCTGAGCAGCGCCGGGAAGAGGGCGATGAGTACGGTTCCGAGGGCGTCCGGGATGCCTGATGCGTGGGGGTCGCGAGACTCGTGCAGGAGGTTCTTCCCCAGGCCGAGGGTGATCGCTGCGATCGGGATGTTGACCAGGAAGATCCATCGCCATGAGGCGTACTCGGTCAGCAGGGCGCCCAGGGTCGGGCCGACCGCCGCGGCTGCTGCCGCCATGGCGCCCCAGACGCCGATGGCGACGTGCCTGCGCTCGGCGTGGAACTCGTGAAGGACGAGGGCGAGGGACGAAGGCACGACGAGTGCCGCGAACACCGCCTGGAGCGCACGGCCGGCGATCAGGACACCGGCGCTCGGCGCAAAACCGCACATGGCGCTCATCAGGGCGAACCCGGCGATGCCGATCATGAAAGTCTGCTTGCGCCCGTAGCGGTCGGCGACGCGGCCGGCCGGTATGAGCATGGCGGCAAAGACGAGGCTGTAGGCGTTGAGCACCCACGCGAGGTGCCCCGTCGATGTGTCGAAGCTGCGGCTGATCGTCTGGAAGGCAATGTTGACGATCGTGGTGTCCAGGAAGACCACGAAGGCGCCCAGGCTGCCCAACGCGAGCACCCAGCGTGCCCGCCGAGGATCGGCAGGCGTCTCGGCCTGAGGCTGGCTGTCCGGCGCGTCGAGCCCGACGGCGGGCGCACGCTCTGCATTGGTCACGGTGAACTGCTCCCGAGTGGGTTGTGAAATACGACTGAGTCCTCGACGGTACATGAGTGGGTTGGAAACTCCAACCGACTATCCTGGAGGCATGGGAACCACTGATGAACCGGACGGCACACTCGGTATGGCGGACCAGCCCGTGAGCGTGAGGGCGTGCCCCCTCGCCGCCTCCCTCGAGGTGCTGGGCGAGAAATGGTCGCTGCTGGCGATCCGCGAGATGACCTACGGCGTGCACCGTTTCGGACAGATCGCGGGCTACACAGGGGCGTCGAAGGACATCCTGGCCGACAGGCTGCGCAAGCTCGAGAGCGCCGGCGTCGTGGAGCGCCGCCAGTACAGTGAGCATCCGCCTCGATACGAGTACCACCTCACCGAGGCGGGCCGGGACCTTCAGCCGACGCTGCTCGGTCTCTTTCGGTGGGGTAACAAGTGGGCCGTGACCGAGCCGTTGCTCAGGGTTCGGCACGCCTGCGGGCATGACCTGGCGATCACGCAGGCCTGTAGCCACTGTGACGGGCCTGTCTCGCGTCAGAGCATCGAGTTCGAGGTCATCGAGCGCTCTGCCGGATGACAGTGGCGCATCGGCACATGGGCCGGATCGACAGGGCGGGCTGCACACCTCGGTGGCAGCCCGTCCGGAGCGCCGTCATGCGGGGCAGTCGGCGGCGATCCGATCGCACGAATGGTGTCTCGACCGCTTGTGCTGCAACAACGATGCATCTACGGCGAGGCTCGGGGCACCGTGCCGGCCATCGGCATGGTGCGAAAGGAAACAGAACGACGGATGCCCTGCAGGATCCCGGTCACAGGTACAGGACTCCTGTGCCTCGGGAAGCCCTCGCTGAAGATCCGCGCTCGACTACACATCTGTGAAGGCCGGGAGAGGCGGCGTTGTACGTGCGTTCCCTGTGCCGCCTGCCGCCTGGATGGTGTCCCAACCGTTCTGGATTCCTTCCAGCAGGCATGCCCGTGGGGCGGCGGTGAAACCCCTCTCATCCGCCGACGGATCGATCACGTTGCGCCATCGGAGCCGGGCGAACCGGTGAGCACGGCCACCACGCCGAGGCGGGCCGGCTGCAACTTCAGTGCAGACGGCCCGCCGATCACTGGTAAGGCAACTCAGCAGGGAGGGAGGCGAGTTCCCCGTCGCTGACGAGTGTCATCGGGCCGTCAGCGGGCCGCTTCGAGGATGACCTGGGCGACCACTCAGAGCACGACGCGGTAGTGGGTGGTCAGTCGCCGATCGTCGGACAGGATGTGGAACGCAAGGCCGGGCGGCTGGTCGCGGTCTGCGGCCTTGTCGCCCTCCCAGGGCATGCGCAGGGTCCAGGTGATGGCCGGTGCCACGATCAGCGGACGCGCGGCGAAGGTCGAGGCGGCCGCGGTGTGGGCGTGGCCCGTGAGGACGGCGGCGACTTGCGGGTGCGCGTCGAGCAGGTCGGCCAGTTGGCCGGGTTCTTGGAGCATCCCGGAGTCAGGCAGGGGGTGATGGAGTTCGACCGGCGGCTGGTGGAAGGCGATCAGTGCCGTGGTCTCCTGCGGCAGCGCGGTGAGGGTGGTGTCGATCCAGGCGAGCGTCTGGGCGTCGAGGCGTCCCTCGTCGCGGCCCGGGATCGTGGAGTCGCACATCAGGATGGTGGTGCCGGCGATGTGGTGGGCCTCGTTGATGGGGCCGTGGTCGGGTGCCTTGTTGAGGAGGGCCTTGCGGTAGGCCGGTCGGGCGTCGTGGTTTCCGGGGCAGGTGAGCACGGGGAAGGGGGCGGTCAGGATCTGGGCTGCTTCTTCGTACTCGGCCTCCTCACCGTGGTCGGCGATGTCGCCGGTGACCAGGAGCGCGTCGACCGGGTGCGGCAGGGCTCGCAGGTAGTCCATGACGCGGGTGGCGCGTCGCGTTGCTCTCTGGCTGCCGTCCAGGTGCAGATCGCTGATGTGTGCAAGCAGCGTCATTGCGCAATCGCCTCCCATGGCGGGCTCGGCCGCCGTCCTGTGCCGGGGCAGGTGTTGCCACCCGCTCCAATGTCTAACGGAAGTTTTTTGTTTTCCGTTAGAGACCTTAGGGTGTGCGCAGGGATGTGATCAAGTGGCTGACGACCCGGTACCGAGATGAAGGGGATGCCCTGTGGAGCGCTGGCTGGCACTGGAACTGGCGAGCACGATCCGCCACGACGGAGACGGCGGCGTCACTGATGACCTCGCCACGGCCCAGGGAACGACGCGCTGGATCCACGAGCAGAGGGACCTGCTGGCCGACCGCATTTCGGCCGGAGAACTCGCAGCGGATGAAAACCTCAGACTCGGGATCGTCGAGCTCCGGCAGGCAGTCCGGGCCCTGTTCGCCCGCGCGGTCAGTCCCGCTCCCCCCAGCCCGGCGGATGCCCATCGCCTGATGACTGCCGACCAGGCATTGGCCCACCTCAACACGGCTGCCGCGCGAGAACCGGTCGTCCCGCAGCTCGACTGGCCCGCCGAAGGAGTCCCTGCCACCCGACTGCTGTCTGCCGAAAACGATCTGTACGTTCGACTTGTCGCGGCCCTGGCCCGGGCTGCCATCGAGTTTCTCAGCAGCCCGCAGCGCGCGCAGTTGCGATCCTGTACGGCGCCCCGCTGTGTGCGCTACTTCGTCAAGAGCCACGGGCGGCAGGAGTGGTGCAAGCCGTCATGCGGAAACCGCGCCCGGGCGGCTCGCCACTACAAGCGTCAGCGCACGTCGGCTGACGGCGGTTCTGCCCCGTCCTGATCACTCAGGTACTGCCGTGCCTGTCGGCTCTCGGCCGGCGCCGCAGCGCGTGGGCCCTGGCGACAAGACGGGTGTCGTCGGCTGACGGAGACGGCCAGCCCCGCTTCCGTCGATCTCGAAGAGTGCGCGGCCCGCGGCATCCGCAGCGACGCGGTCGTGCCGGGTGTCGTCAGCACCCCGGTGCACCTCGGAGACGACTGGGGGGAACCCGCGAGACGGCATCCGCTCGGGCGCATGGGGAGGTGGTCGACGTTGTCCGGGATCCGTGTCGGCCATCAGGTGCCCGCGGACGCGATAGGCGTGGATCAGCGCCGCCACGCGGACCGTCTTGAGCGCCGCCTGTGTGGCGTCGTCACCTGCGGTATCGGCCTCGCCGCGGGTTGCTTCATCCGCTCCTGGTGCGGCGGAGCAGAGGTGGTGCCATGCCGGGGCGACGGAGTCGGGGTCCTGCAGGTAGCGCTCGTGCTGTTCGTCCACGAACCATCTGCTGGGGCCGAAATCGAAGTCGTTGGTCACCGGTTGTCCGGTGCGGGATCGCGATGCCACTGTGTGGATCGCCGTCTTTCCTTGTCGCAAGCCGATGCCCGACGCCGGTGCCACGGCCGGGCGCCGTTTCACTTCAGCCACGTTATGCCTGTGTCCTGGAGGGCGCAGCGTGCGGTTGTGCCATTGCGGCGTCACATCTGGACATGACTCCAGGCCTCACGCCGCCCGTGTCCCGCATCGCCGCCGTGGCGCAGGACGGCCATCCTTTTCCATGGCGGCGAGCGCAACCCGTTGTGCGGTGTCGGCTGGTTCCGCCCGACCACGAGCAGGCAGTGTGCGTCCGTCTTTGGCGATGACGGAGTGCAGCGTCGGACGGGACGGCCGGTGCCCGTGCGCGAGGGGCGGGCGGCCTTGCCGTCCACGGCCAGGCGCCGGCCCGGCTGCCTGCCGGGTCCTATGCGGGGAGGTCGGCGAGATCGCCGAGGCATACGAGGGGCAGGAAGCGGCGGACGGTGGGGCCCGAGGATGCACGGCTGCGCTCAGCGGGGCGGCGGCGCGCGCCGAAGCGGGCGTGCAGCTTCCAGGGCCTGCGTGCTGGCTTCGGCCCAAGGTCGGAGAGTGCGAAGTTCAGGCGGAGAGGCCTGGCGTCAGCGCGGAGGCACCGCTCCTTGGATCCATGATCACGCCACGGCGGGGGCCAGTGCGGCGACCGCCGTGCGGTAGAGGACGTCCTCGGCGCGGTCCCAGGACCAGCTGCTCTCGATCACCAGTGTGCGCCAGCCTGAGGGCCCGAACCATTGCCAGAGCAGGTCGGCTGTCTCCTGTACCGAGTAGCAGGGCGGCGGAGTCAGCGTGTGCAGATGGCGGGCGGTGGCGCGGAGCGCGTCGCGGTAGTCCGCCGTGGCACGCTCCCACAGTGCCTCGCCGTCCTCGTGCACAGGCAGCGCCTTACGGATTGCCTCGTGTACGCGGAACTGCCCCTCATTGCCCATGCGGGTGCCGTGGGCCAGCGTCCGCAGCACCGAATCCGGTGTCCGTCGCCCGAGCACTGTCTGCATGGTGCGTTCGTAGTCGGATGCGCTCACGCCTTCGTCGACGATCCGGTTCAGGATGTCGCTCTTGCTTCCGATGCTCGCGAAGACGGTCTTCGGGGCCACGCCCGCAGCTGCGGCGATGTCGGCGACGGTCACCCGGCCGTAGCCGCGTTCGGCGAACAACTCCGTGGCCTGGCGCACGATCAGTTCGCGGGTCCGTGTGGCGGCCTGCTCGCGTAGCGGGGAGACGTAGGGGCGCTTCGGCGGCATGATCGGATTCTATCGCGATGAATTCATTAGGCGTGCTGTAACCTCAATTCGACGTGGTCGAGTTCCGCGCGCGGATGCGCGACCCGATCGCCGGTCCCGCGGGGCGGCCACGTCATCACCACGACCGCATGGCCCACGAGAGGCAGCGCACCATGGGAATGGACCCCACAGAATTGGCACACGGACTCTTCCGGGTCCTCGAGTCGGCCGATCCGGCACTGGCCGCGGAGACGGTGCACGAGGACTTCCGTAACCGCGAGGCCGCTGTGGCGCCTCCCGCCTGCGCTCTGCCGGGTCCGGCCGGGGTCCTGGCGTCGAGTGCCTGGATGCGATCCGCCTTCAGCGACCTGCGCTTCCCGGTCCTGGGCATCGCGCGCAACGACGACCAGGTCTGGGTGCGGCTGCGTATGCGAGGGCGCCACACTGGCCCCTTCGTCCGCTATCGCAACGGCGTACTGGACCAGGCCATACCGCCCACCGGGCGTGACGTCGACTTCGAGCAGATCCATGTGCTCGGCCTGCGCGAGGGCAAGGTGGTGAGCCATGAAGCGGTACGTGACGACATCACCATGCTCGGCCAGCTCGGCGTGTTTCCGCCGGCCCCGCCCACGGCACTGCGCATGGTTACCTGGCGCATGACGGGGCGAGCCGCCCGCGCCGCAGCCCGTGTGACGGCAGAGGCCGCCGAGGCCGCTGCACTGCTGCACGGCAGACGCGCAGAGGGCTGCTGAGCCGATCGCGCCACGGCGGCGGACGAGCCGGTGGTGCAGCGCCCGCCCCGGGTGCTGCACCGGGCCGGTGCGCCCCCGCAGGCGTTGAAGGCCGCGGCTACCTGCCGCTCGGCGTGGCCGCCCGTCTGCTTGCCGGGGCCTGCTTCGCCACCATCGGTGTTCTCGGCGGCCGAACTCGAGACGATCCGCCGGGAACGCCTGACCCGGCGGAGGATCACCGGCGGCAGAAGGCATCGGGGCTCAGATGAGTGACAACGACTCCATGAGCCGCTATAGTCGCGCCCTCATTGATCCGGTCGACCCAAATGGCATGCGGTACTGCGTGTGCGGCGGTGGCTTGCTCTGGAGAGGCGAAGCCTGTCGGCCCGGAGTGCGGATGTGGTTTGTCAGCAGGAGCAGCTTGTTGGCGTCGGCGTATGACCACACCGAGGACTGCCTGGCATGTGATATCCCGATACGGCAACTGATCGGCATGATCAAGGGCGAAGCCCTTGAGGAGATCGCGCGTCTCGACAGTGCGGCGGGAGACGACACGTGACGGATCGTGTGGCTGCCGCTGGCCGGGGGCGTGGAGTTGTCGGCAGCGGTGTGGGGTCGGGCGGCGGATGCCGGTGTCATGTCTTCTGCGGGGTGCTGGATCGCGCAAGACTGCACCATGGCATTCATGGGGCAGCCGTCGCCGCCTCCCGCGCTGGGGCCGGCTGCGGTCCTGCGCGGGCACGGCAGAGCCGTGAACGCGGTGGCGTTCAGTGCGGACGGGCGGCTGCTGGCGTCCGCGAGCACCGATACGACGGTGGTCCTGTGGGATGTGACGGATGCGTCCCGCCCGGCCCATGCCGCCCGCCTTACCAGCCATCGCAGAGCCGTGAACGCGGTGGCGTTCAGTGCGGACGGGCGGCTGTTGGCGTCAGCAAGCACCGACAGGAGCGTGATCCTCTGGGACGTCACGAACCCGGCCGTTCCGACCCGGTCGGCGGTCCTCGTCCATGAACGTCCCGGCTGGCTGTCACGCGACGGCTGGCGGCAGGGCGGTGTCCATGCGGTGAGCTTCAGCCCGGGCGGACGGTTCATCGCATGCGCCAGCGACCGCACCGTGATCGTCTGGGATCTCTCCGACCCGGCACGGCCGAGCCGGTGCGCCCGCGTCACCCATCATCGGCATGTCTGGCAGACAGGTCCCGTCAGAACGGTGGCATTCAGTCCGGACGGGCGGTTGCTGGCCTCGGGTTCCGACGGTGACAAGAACACCGGCGTCCTGTGGGATGTCAGCGAACCGACGCGCCCGGTCCGGACCGCAGTCGTCCGGCCGCAGGCCCGCGACTGGCCCAAGGCGTTGTCCTCGGGCGGGGCGCCGGCCGTGTATTCGGTGGGATTCCGTCATGACGGGCGGCTGCTGGCCACCGGCAGCGGGGATCTGGGCGTGGTCTCCGGCACCTACGGGTCGTGGCGGCAAGGAGCCGTCACGGTGTGGGACGTCACCGACCCGGCGCATCCCGTGCGAACGGGCACAGGCAGTCTCCCCCTGGCCGGTCTCGGGAACACGGGCCGGATGTATGCGGTGGCGTTCAGCCCGGACGGCCGACTGCTGGCCTCTGGTTGCGAGAACGCGGCCGTGACGCTGTGGGATGTCACCGACCCCGCGCACCTGACGCCGGCCGCCCGTCTCACCGGCCACCGCAAGGCCGTACGGGCTCTGGCATTCAGCCCGGACGGACGGATGCTCGCCGGCTGCGGTGCCGACACAACGGTGAGGCTGTGGGAAACGGGCTGACGGTATGCGCCGTCTTCCGTGCCCCGAGGGCCAGGACATTCCGTCTGGCCCGGGCCCGACAGTTGATCAACGACTCGACGCAGGCCCTGCACCGGATCGCCGTCCCGCGGGTGCACTGTCACCCAGGGGCCCGCACCTGCTCGACAGTGCCGCCGAGAAGCAGGGAACGCAGGCACCGAAGTCGTACGCAGTCTTTCGGCGCCGTCTGGTCGGACGTCCGCCGGGCCCTCCTGTGCGGCGCCCCGACCGGTACCGGGCCAGCAGACCGCCCCCTGGCCGTTCCAGAGTGTCGTTGTTCGGGTCAGGGCGAATCAGGTCGAGCTCGTGGCGTTCGCGGGTGAGGGTGGTGGAGCGGCCGGCAGGAGCTGGCAGTGCGCGGGCCTGTGGGCTGCCACGGGTTGGCCGTGCGGTCGCACGACCGGTACGGCCCTGGGCCCGGGGTGTGTAACCGGCGCATGGACCCCAGGTGGCGGAGGGCGCCCGGCAGTGTGCGTGCTCGTGTGGTGCGTCTCGTTGGAGGGGTGTTTTTTGTCCGGCGTTCCCGTTTCCTGGCCGGGACGGGCGCCATGGCTGCCGCCATCGAGGCAGGCCGGGCCGGCTGTGCGAGGATCGCGCATCACTCTTGCCGGTCCGGCACCCTCGGCCGACCCTCCACCAGCTTCGGCCCGCGCAGCAGCAACGGCTCGATCGGCGACCACAGCTCGTCCGACACGATCCATGGCCGCGACTGGGCTCTCCGCAACCTGGGCACCTCCTGGCCATCGCGGTCCGCGCCGTGGGCCATCGTGCGCAGCACCACGTCCAGGCGGGCCGTGCCCAACGGTTCTGCGGCCGCCGCAAGCAGTGCCTCGGTCGGCGCGGTCTCCTGGGCGGTGGCGATTTTCTCGCCTGGCCTGCGGCGCCTGCGCTGCAGCGTCCTGCGCGCCGCGAGGGCTGCGGTGACGGCGGCCGCCGGCAGCGCACCGGCCCCCGCAACGGTCCGCAGACTCAACACCCCACTGCCCGCCACCGGTTCATCCGAGTCCCTTCCGTCGACGTCGGCGAGGAAGTCGGGGGCGAACTCATCCAGCATCCCGTACCGCTGGTGGGGCGGGATGCTGGAGCGTGTGGACCGGGGTTCTCCGGAACGAGCGGGGTGCGGGGGCGTTCGGCGTCCGTCACGGTGGCACGCGGGTGCGTCCGCGGTCGGTCATGAACCCAGACGGGTGCGCAGTCCCGGTTGGAGGAGATCGCCGTGGGCGGTGACCATGTCGTCGCACAGGCGCCAGATGTCCTCGACCGGCAGGGCCGCGGCCGTGGCGGGGTCGGTCATTGCCGCGTGCCTGATGTGCCGAGGGTCGTCCTCGATGGCCGCCCGCACCACCAGGTCGTTCGCGCTCAGATAGGTGCGGTTGAGCGCCGCGAGCTGAGGCGGGAGGGAGCCGACGCGGGTGGGCTGGACGCCCAGGGCGTCCACCAGGCACGGCACCTCGACGGTGCCGTGCGCGGGCAGATTGTCGATCAGGCCCCGGTTGGGGACGTTGCCGTAGACCGTGCGCGGGGTGCCGGTCACCATGCTGTGGATGATCTGCGGTGCGTACTCCATCGTCCCCTCGACGGCGACCGGCGTCCCGGCGGCCAGCGCGTCACGGGTCCTCTCGTAGGTGGCGACGTTCTCGTCGACGATCTTGAGGTACTCGCCGATCGGCAGCCGTAGCCGTTCGACCTCGCTGTCGTGGTGCAGATACCAGGGAACGTACTCGGAGGAGTGCTCGCTGGTCTCCGTGGGGTAGTAGCCGAGCCTGCGGTACATGTCGACCCGGACCCTGCGGCGCAACTGGTCGTCGGAGGCGATCAGTTCGTCCAGCTTCGGGTAGAGGCTCCGGCCCTGGTGCTCGAAGCGCAGCACCCACGCCTGATGGTTGACGCCCGCGGCGTGGTAACTGATCTCCTCGTAGGGCACCTTGACCAGGTCCGCGAGGTCGCGCATCGTCCAGTACACCGAGTGGCACAGACCCACCAGCCGGGTCAGTCCGGTGGCCTGCGTCAGGTACTGGACGTTCATGGCCATGGGGTTGGTGTAGTTCAGCAGCCAGGCCTGCGGGCAGACCTCGGCGATGTCCCGTCCCAGATCCTTCAGGAACGGGAACGTGCGCAGGGCGCGGAAGATGCCTCCGATGCCGAGGGTGTCGCCGATGGTCTGGCGTACGCCGTAGCGGGCCGGTACCTCGAAGTCGGTCCGGGTGGCCTCGACCATGCCGACCTGCACGATGTTGATGACGAAGTCGGCGTCGGCCAGGGCCTTGCGGCGGTCGGTGTCCGCGGTGACGTCCGGTGTGGCACCGAGGGCGTCGGCGATGCGGACGGCGGCCGCGTGCGCGGTGGCCAGACGCTCGGTGTCGATGTCGTGCAGCGCGATGTGCGCGGACTTCAGTTCGGGGAACGCGAGGAGGTCGGCGAGCAGTCCCTGGGTGAAGACGACGCTGCCTGCGCCGACGAGGACGATCTTGGGGGTGGTGGTCATACCGGGCTTTCCTCGGTCTCGGAAGGGCGGGCGAGGACTTCATCCCGCGTGGGCTGTGCGGTCGTACCGTCGTAGGCACGGGTGGAGGCGGCTTCGCGGACCGCGCCGAAGCGAACCGCTCCCGTGAGGGGCGTTGCGTCGAGCGGGCCGACGGTGATGTCGGGGTCGGTGTCACCGGTGTCGGGCAGCTCGAAGGTGTGCGGCACTGAGGTGTTGCTGCCTGAGTGGTGTGTCGGGCGGCGAGCGGGGTCAGCCTTTGAGACCGGTGGAGGTGATCGACTGGATGAACGCCTTCTGTGCGCCGAGGAAGGCCAGCAGGACCGGCAGCACGGTGATGACGTTGCCGGCCATCACGGCGGCCCACTGCGTGTGGTGCTGTCCCTGGAAGGTCGTGAGGCCGAGCTGGAGCGTGTACTGGGTGTCGTGGTTGATGGCGATCAGCGGCCAGGTCAGGTCGTTCCAGGTGCTGAGGAACGTCAGGACGGCCACCGTGCTGAGGGCCGGCCGGGACAGCGGCAGCACGATCCGCCACAGCACGTGAAGCCGTGAGCAGCCGTCGATCCAGGCGGCCTCCTCCAGTTCGCGGGGCAGCGAGAGGAAGAACTGCCGCAGGAGGAACACCGAGAACGGCGTGACGAGGGACGGCACGATCAGCGCGCCGAGCGTGTCGATGAGGCCGAGCTGCTTCATCACCAGGAACGTGGGGATCATCGTCAGCTGGAACGGGATCGCCATCGTCGCCAGCATCAGGCCGAGCAGCAGCCGGGAGCCGGCGAACCGCATCCGGGCGAACGCGTAGCCGCCCAGGGTGCCGAGCACGAGGTTCGCGGTCACCGTGACGAGGCTGACGAGGAACGAGTTGGCGAACCAGCGGGGGAACATCGCGTTGCCGAGCACGTAGCGGTAGCCGCCCAGGTCCAGACGGGAGGGCCACAGCGCCGGCGGGAAGCGGTTGATCTCCGCGTTGCTCATCACCGAGCTGAGCGCCAGCCAGATCAACGGCACCGCGAACAGCAGGGCCATCGGCGCGAGCAGCAGGTGCCAGGGGCTGAACGGCAGCAGTCGGCGTCGCCGGCCGGTGTCGGGCCGGGTGGTCGGGGCGGCCTGCGCGGCCGCGGCCGGGGCGGAGACGGCGGTCATGCGGTGGCTCCCTGGAGTCGGCGGCGGGCGATCTGGAACACCAGGCCGATCAGGCCCAGGGCCGCCGCCAGTACGTAGGCCGAGGCGGCGCCGTACCCCGCGGTGCCGTTCTTGAACGCCTGCTCCCAGATGAAGTAGACGACCACCGTGGTGGATCCGAGGGGCCCGCCCTTGGTGGTGACGTACACGAGGTCGAACGTCTGGAGGGCCTCGATGGTCTGCCACAGCAGCAGGAACACCGAGACGGGCCTGAGCGCGGGCAGGGTGACGTGCCGCAGGATCCGGAAGCGGCCGGCGCCGTCCAGCCGGGCCGCCTCGATCAACGAGGCCGGCACGTCCTGCAGCGCCGCGAGGTAGATGACCATGCAGAAGCCGGTACCGCTCCACAGACTGATCGCGACCAGCACGGGCAGCGCCTGGGACGGATCGTTGAGGAAGCCCTGCGACGGGATCCCGAGGTAGTGCAGTACCGCGTTGGCCGCGCCGAACTGCGGGTCGAGGATGAACGAGAACAGCACGCCCTGCGCGGCGGAGGAGACCACGAACGGGACGAAGAACAGGGTGCGGTACAGCCCGACGAAACGGATGCGCCGGTTCAGCGCGAGGGCGAGCAGCAGCCCCACGGCCATACTCGCCGGCACGTACAGCCCGGTGTAGAGCAGGGTGTTGTGCACGGCCTGGCTGAAGTGGGGGTCCTGGGCGAGGGCGCGGTAGTTGTCCAGGCCCACCCAGCGGCTCGGGGTGACGAGGTCGTCGGCCTGGAAGGACAGCAGCAGCGACCAGACGATGGGCACCACGCTGAGACCCAGGATGATCAGGACCGCGGGCGATACGAACGTCCAGGCCGTTACGGACTCGGCGGCCCGTCTGCGGCGCAGGGCGCGCCGGTGGTCCGGGGGCCGGGGCAGAGTGATCGGGGTGGGCACTCGGGACACGGCGGATCTCCTCAGCGGGGTATGAGCAGTGCGGCGTTGGCGTCGGCGGCGCAGGAGCGCAGTGCCTGGGTGGGACTGCTCCGGCCCAGCAGCACGGCGACGACGGCCTGTCCGAGGGCCTGCGAGATCTGCGGGTAGGCGGCGTGCACGGGGCGCACGCGGGCCGAGTCCAGTGCCTTGGTGAACACGTCCAGGCCCTCGGTGGCGTTCTCCTGGTGCTGCCAGGCGGGCAGGTCGCGGGTGCGGCGGCTGAGCGGGAGACTGCCCGCGTCGATGTCCCAGCGCACGTCCTGAGCGGGCTGCATCAGCCAGTTGACGAAGGTCTTGGCGGCCTTCGTGCGGGCCGCGCCGTTGTCGAACACCGTCCAGGTGTCGGGTCCGCTGATGGTCACCGGCCGGCCGGAGAAGGTGGGCAGCGGGACGACGTGATACTCGATCTTCGCCTGCCGGATGTCCGGGAGCTGCCAGGGTCCGGTGACGGCCATGCCCATCCGGTCGGACAGAAAGACCTGGTACATCTGCTCGCTGCCCGGCTTCGGGTCGACGTAGACGCTCTTGTTCCGGGCGAGGGCCGCCACCACCTCCAGGGCGCGGGTCCCGGCGTCGCCGCCGAACCCGATGTGCTTGCCGTCGTCGGCGACGACGTCCCCGCCCAGATCCCAGATCATGGGCCACATGCGCCAGACGGTGTCCTCGTCGCCGACGCCCGGCCAGCCGGTGCCGAATCGGCCGCGGCCGACGTCGGTGAGCGCCTTGGCGGTGGCGACGAAGTCGTCCCAGTGCCAGTCCGCTTCGGGCAGCGGCAGTCCGGCCTGCCGGAAGAGCTTACGGTTGCAGACCACCGCGAGCGAGTCCAGCAGCGCGGGCGCGGCGCGTACCTGGCCGTTGACGGTCACGGCCTGGCGGGCCGGCAGCCAGTAGTTCGTCCAGGGCGTGGCGGCGTGCCCGACCATGTCGGTGAGGTCGGCGACCTGAGGGCTGTGGGCGACGCTCGCCAGGTCGGAGCCGAAGATGTAGGCGATGTCCGGGTAGGAGCCGGCGGCGAGGGCCGCGGTCACCTTCTGGAGCATCGCGTCGGCGAGCACCCCGCCGCCCAGCTCCACCCGGATGCGGGGGTGGCTGCGCATGAACGAGTCGGCCAGGGATTCCATGGCCTTCTTGCCGGTGTCGGTCTGCCCGTGCCACATCTCGATCGTCACGGTGCCGTCGGCACTCACGCCGTCGTCGCCCGCCGCGCAGCCGGAGGCCCACAGGCCCGCGGCCGCCGTGGTGGCCAGAGCGGTGCCGGTGCGCAGCACGGTGCGCCGTCGGGGCTGTGCGCTGCGGGTGACCGCATGCATGGGTATCTCCCGTGTGGGGCTGTGGGACATGGGTGGTGCGTCAGGGATGCGTTGGGTGTGCGGCGTTCCGGTCGCGGCGAGGGCGGGTGGTCCCGGCGGGTCCGGCCGGCCGGTGCCGGTCCCGGGCGGCCGGGACGCCGTGGGCCGGTGCTCAGGGCCGGGCGCGGAGCGGGACGGGCAGCCGGGTGCGGGTGCCGGGTGACCGGAGGGGGCGGTCCGCACGCGAGGTGGGTCCGGCCGTGGTCGTCGTGGCTCGCCGTCCGCGGGGAGTCGCATGGATTCGGATCATGTCCAGGCCCCAGAGCATGGTGGGTACGTCCCCGCCTCGGACCCCGACGTGGTCCTGGCGACTCAGGCCGGACTCCTGGCGCGTGGTCAGCTACCGGCTGGGCGTACCTCTGCCGCCGAGTGCTTCGACTACGGCGTTGACCAGGAGTTAAGCGATGGTGCCAGGAAGCTGTCAAGAGGGAGGCGATGATTGGACATGCGTGAAACGCCGAGGAAACCTGCATGATTGAGCATCAGGCGATGCCGGCCTGTGACGGTTCACCGAGCCGTCACAGGCCGGCACGCGGTTCAGGGCGCGCCCGAGGCCGTGATCGGTGCGGGATGCGCCCCAGCGGGTCCTGTGGACGTCCTAGCAGGTCTTGCGGACGTATCCACTGCTGCCGGCCGGTGAGACGTCCACGTCGCGCTGGACGATGCTCAGCGTGCCGCCCCACCCCCTGCACGCCTTCGACTTGCCGGAGTTGGTGTACTCGATCACGATCACGTTGTTGCCGAAGGCGCTGGTGTAGTCGCCGCACTCGTCGTACTGGCCGCACTCCTCGGCCACGGCGAAGTCGAGGCCGTTGGCGGTGCGGTTGCCGGCCAGCTCGGGGGTGTTCTTCTGGGCGATGGCCAGACCGTCCGCGTGGGCGCGGGCGGAGAGCAGCTTGATGAACGCCTGTGCGTTGTTCGCCGTCAGGCGGCCTCCGGAGCGGGAGTAGCTGTCGTAGTTGTCGGGCTCGACGGCCTGGAAGCCCTTGTCCCGGCAGCCGTCGATCTGGGATCCGATCTGGCTTGCGATCCGCTGGCGCTTGGCGTCCGTGCCGACGTCGAGGAGGGCCTCGCCCCAGTCCTTGTCGTAGACGACCTTGCCCGCGGAGTCGCGCAGCAGCAGGTCCGACGCCCACTCGCCCTCGGCGCCCGGTTGCGCCTGGAAGGCGTTCACGTAGCAGATGTTGTACAGGCCGGCGGCCGGGGAGGCGGTGTGGTCACGGGTGACGACCTTGACACCGGTGGGCGGCGTGTAGGCGCCGCCGATCTGGTAGTCGAAGCCCGCGTGCGTGGGCGGCAGGGACACGGTCGCCGCCTGCGTCGAGGGTGCCCCGACGAACAGGGCGCCGGTCAGCGCGGCCGCGCCGATGACCGTGCCGGTGATTTTGACAGTGGTGGTGGTGAGGTGGCTCATGTCGTGAGCTCCAGAGGAAGCGGGCACGTCCCCGCCTCGGACGAGTGGGGTGTCCTGGCGACTTGGGCCGGGCTTGCGGCGCGGGGCCTGCATACCGGCTGGGCGTGCCTCTGAACGCGGAGCACGTGGCTCCGGTGTAGTCCGAGAGTAAAGCGAGCGCCTGTGAGGATGTCAACGGTGGTGAAGTTCCCTGTCCACTAGGCGAGTTGGAGATCCGAATGGCAGGTCGCGGCGGTCGGCGGCCGGTCACCCCGGCGCACGGACCGCGGTGTGCTTCGCGGTCGGGGTCTCCGAGCGTCGCCTACGTGCCCCACCATCGGCGGCACGTCGGCGACGACGTCCGAGCGTAGAAAGGAATGCTTGAAACTGCTTGATATAAGCGTTGATTGAGCACCTTCGAGCATCTAAGGTCGTTGGCGTAGCGGTCGAACCGGGGACGCTCCGCCGGTCCGGGACCGTCCGCCGCCGCGCACCGCAGCCGACCCTCCGACAGGCCCAGGACATCCAGGCGTCGGTCACGTCTCCCTGTCCGCGACGAAGGGACACCCCATGACCGACCGGCCTGCCGCTCCGGAACTGCGCGTCGGTGTCGTAGGCACCGGCCAGCGAGCCGGGCTGGCCGTCCTGGCCCAGCAGCCCGGCTCGGCCCGCGTGGTCTCCTGCGCGGATCCGTCCGAGCGCGCCCGCGCGGACGCCCGGAAGCTCTTCGGGCCCGACGTCCAGGTCCACGAGCGCTACGAGGACATGCTCACGGACGACCTAGACGCCGTCTTCGTCCTCACCCCGGACGACCTGCACACCGCGCCGGCCCTGTACTTCCTCGAAGCTGGCGTCGCCGTGTTCGTCGAGAAGCCGCTGGCCGTCGACCTCGGCGACTGCGACCGGGTCCTGGCCGCCGCGTCCCGCACCGGCACCCGGCTGTACGTCGGGCACAACCTCCGCCATCTGCCGGTCCTGCGCACCATGCGCAGGCTCGTCGACGAAGGGGCGATCGGCACCGTGCGGGCGGTGTGGTGCCGGCACTTCGTCGGCCACGGCGGCGACTACTACTTCAAGGACTGGCACGCCGAACGGGCCCGGACCACTGGCCTGTTGCTGCAGAAGGGCGCACACGACCTGGACGCGATCCACTGGCTGGCGGGCGGCTACGCCCGCACGGTGACCGCGCTGGGCGATCTGTCCGTCTACGGAGCCAGCCCGCACCGCCGAACCCGGCCCCAGGGCCCGGCACGGGTGCAGGACTGGTTCGACGAGGGCGTCTGGCCGCCGTCGGCGCTGCGCGATCTCAACCCCGTCATCGACGTGGAGGACATCAGCATGGTGCTGGCCCGCCTCGACAACGGAGTACTCACCAGCTATCAGCAGTGCCACTTCACCCCCGACTACTGGCGCAACTACACCGTCATCGGCGACGAGGGCCGTATGGAGAACCTCGGGGACGGCGTCGAGGGCGATGCCCCGTCGATCAAGGTGTGGAACCGGCACCGTTCCGGCTACCGGCCGGAGGCCGATCTGACTGTTCCCCCCACCGAGGCGGCGGACGGCGCGCACGGCGGTGCGGATCAGTCACTCGTCGACGAGTTCCTGCGCTTCGTCGCGTACGGCGGCTCGACCGAGACATCGCCCGTCGCCGCCCGGGAGGCCGTCGCGACCGGCATCGCGGCCACCACGTCCCTGCGCTCGGGGGGTACCCCGGTCGACGTCCCCGCCCTCGCCCCGCACCTCGCCGACTACTTCGCACGCCACCAGCCCGGTTCGCGCGGCCCTGCCTCCCGGATCGCCTGAATGCTCCGACGCGTGTGAGATCCAGGACACGGTGGGGCGAAGGCGAGTCACTGTGACGGCCCCGACCGCCAGTCGGGGATGTTCTCAAAATGCACGTCGTAGCGGTCCTGTTCGGGGATCAGCGACGCGAATTCCGCCTCACCGCGACTGATGGCCGCCAACTGCTCGAAGTAGCCGAACCGTTCGATGCCGGGGCTGAGTACGACGACCATGTCGGCCACGGTGTCCTCGGCCGCGCCGAACACGTGGGGGAGGTGGGGCGGTATCACGACGAGACCGCCCTTTCCCACCGTGGTCAGCGTGTCGCCCAGGCGGAAGAGGACCGACCCGTCGAGTACGTAGAAGAGCTCGTGGGAGCGCTTGTGATGGTGCGGTGGTGCTCCGTCCGCGCCGGTCGTCAGTGTCAGCCGGCTGGCGCTGACCGCGCCTCCGTCGGCGAGCAGTTCGAACGCGCCGTTCTTGAGCAGCGCCCCGGCCGCGTCGCCGGGTTGCACCACCAGGGCAGGGTTCGTGGAGTTCACGGTGGCTCCTTCGGTCGAGAATGGGGGAGGGGTACGACAGGGCGTTCGCGCTCGCCGGGTCAGCGCGAGGCGGGAAAGCCCAGGTCCGGGCCGGCAGCGACCTCCGCGGGTTCGTGCCAGCGGCTCGTGATGACCTTGCCGCGGGTGTAGAAGTGCACTGCTTCGCTGCCGTACATGCGGTGGTCGCCGAAGGCCGAGTCCTTCCAACCGCCGAAGGAGTGGTAGCCCACCGGCACCGGCATCGGCACGTTCACGCCGACCATGCCGGTCTCGACCTCCAGCTGGAACCGGCGGGCGGCGCCTCCGTCCCGGGTGAAGATCGAGCCGGCGTTGCCGAACGGCGAGCCGTTGACGATGCACAGGGCCTCCTCATAGGTCGCGGCGCGGACCACGCACAGCACGGGACCGAAGATCTCGTTGCGGTAGGCGTCCGAGTCGGTGGCGACCCTGTCAAGCAGCGAGACGCCCATCCAGAACCCGTTCTCGAAGCCCTCGACGGTGAAGTCCCTTCCGTCGAGCACCACATCGGCTCCCTGAGCGGCCGCGCGCGCGACGTAGTCCGCGACCTCGTCGCGATGCGCCCTGGTGACCAGGGGACCCATCTCGGACGCCGGGTCACTGCCCGGGCCGATCGTGACCTTCCTGGCCCGTTCGGCGATCCGCGACACCAGTTCGTCGCCCGCCGATGCGACCGCGACCACCACGGAGACGGCCATGCAGCGCTGCCCCGCGGAGCCGTAGGCCGCGGTCACGGCCGCTTCCGCGGCGGCGTCGAGGTCGGCGTCCGGCAGTACCAGCATGTGGTTCTTGGCCCCGCCCAGCGCCTGGACCCGCTTACCGGCCGCGGACGCCCTGGTGTAGACGTGACGGGCGACCGGCGTGGAACCCACGAACGACACGGCCGCCACGTCGGGGTGGTCGAGCAGCGCGTTCACCGCGGTCTCGTCGCCGTGCACGATGTTGAGCACGCCGTCGGGCAGACCGGCCTCGGCCGCGAGCTCGGCGAGCAGCATGGACGCGGACGGGGCCTTGCTGCTCGGCTTGTGGACGAACGTGTTCCCACAGGCGATCGCCATCGGGAACATCCACATGCTGATCATCGCGGGGAAGTTGAACGGAGAGACGCCGACGATCACACCGAGCGGCTGGCGGATGGAGGCCACGTCGACATGGCTCGACACCTCGGTCGACATGTCGCCCTTGAGTGCCGTGCCGAGTCCACAGGCCAGTTCGACGATCTCCAGCCCACGGGCCACCTCGCTCAGCGCGTCCGCGTGAACCTTGCCCTGTTCGGCGGTGATCAGCGCCGCGAGGTCGTCGCGGCGTGCGTGCAGCAGCTCGCGGTAGCGGAAGAGGACGGCGGTCCGCTGAGCGAGCGACGACCTGCTCCAGGTCGTGTAGGCGTCCTTCGCCGCGGCGACCGCGGCGTCGACCTCGTCGGCACCGGCCAGCGCGACCTGGGCGGTCACCTCACCGGTCGCGGGGTCGGTCACCGAGCCCCAGGTGCCGGAAACACGGGCAGCGGCGTCGAAGGGCCTGCCCCCGATCCAATGGGTGACGCTCTTCATCGGCGGAACTCCTCGAAGCTGACTGCGGTGGCTGCTGAGGCCCATGTCCTTGACCTCACCTGCCTCGACCTCGGCCGGGCTGTCCGCGGTCCGGTCACGGACCCACCGCCCACGCCCGGCGGAGCGGGGCTGCTGACGTCGAAGCTACGTCGCGGATCGGCCCGATCCCGCGCTTCGGGGACCCAGGGCCCGAAGTGCCTGTGTCGGGTCCGAAACTGTCGTGGGGCAGGTCACTCGGAAGTCGTTCCAGGGGTGGCGGTGAAGGCCGCGGAGCGCCGGGCAGCGGCTCGGCGGTCGGGACGGCGCCGGTGGCCGTCAGTGAGCCAGCATCGTGAGCGTGGTGTGTACGGTCGCCGCTACGGCGTCGCGGGCCGGACCCAGGTACTTGCGCGGGTCGGTCAGTGCGGGCAGTGAGTCCAGTGTGTCGCGCACGACGCGGGTCAGGGACATGTTGAGCGCCGTCCCGATGTTGATCTTCACGATGCCGGCTCGGACCGCGGAACGGAGTTCGCCGTCCGGTACTCCGGAGGAGCCGTGCAGCACCAGAGGGACCGGAACCGCTTCTCGGAGCCGCTCGATGAGCGCCTGGTCCAGCGTCGCCGACCGTTCGGTCATGGCGTGACTGCTGCCCACCGCGACCGCGAGGGCGTCCACGCCGGTGCGCGCCGCGTAGTCGGCGGCTTCCGCGGGGTCGGTGCGTACACCCGCGGCATGCGCGCTCGCGGGGGCGTCCGGCTTGCCTCCCACATAGCCCAGTTCGGCCTCCAGCCAGAGCCCCGCGTCGTGAGCCCAGCGCGCCGCCGAAGCGGTGGCGGAGACGTTCTCGGCGTAGGGCAGGGCACCGGCGTCGAACATCACGGAGGAGAAACCGCAGTCGGCCGCCTGGTGCAGCAGCTCCACGTCGGTCACGTGGTCGAGGTGGAGTGCGATCTCGACCGTGCTGGAGCGGGCCATCGAGGCCGCCGCCAGGGCGAGCGGACGGAGCTGGCCCCGGTGATACCGCACGGCGTTCTCGCTGATCTGCAGGATCACGGGCCGTTCGGCCGCCTCGGCGCCGGTGATGATTCCCTCGGCATGCTCCAGGGTGATGACGTTGAAGGCGGTGACGCTACGGCGTTCGGTCGCGGCATGGGCGACCAGCTCGCCGGTGGGGGCCAGAGGCATGTGTGTGCTCCTCGCGCGGGGGCTGTCTGAACCTGCGATGTCCGTGTGGGGTGGTTCGGATCAGGCCGACCTGCGTGGGCCTGGCGTGATCCGAACCACCGGAGAGCGGGGTGCCTACGGGCCCGCCAGCGGCGCCGACGGAACCCGGGGTTCGGGGCTCTCTTCGCGCTTCTCGTCGGCGTACACCATCAGAGTGGATCCGCCGAGGGCGAGGACGATGCCGATCGTCCCCCATATCGTGGGCAGCGTCTGGTAGATGACCAGCGACAGCACGATGGTGAGAACGGGTGCCAGGGCGTTGGTGACCGGTGCGACGACGCTGGCCTTGCCGCGGCTGAGCGCCATGACGAGGAAGAGCGCCCCCACGGCGTTGAGGACCTGGGTAGCGGCGGTGAGTGCCGGAGCCTGCCACGGAGCGTCGGGCAGCCCGCCCATCATGAGGACGGCCACGGGGACGAGCAGCAGACCGCTGATGGTCATCCACCCGAACGTGGTGGCGTCGTTGACGCCGGCGAGGGCGGCCTTGCGCATGAAGAACGCCTGGGCGCCCCAGGCCACGCAGATGAGGATGGACAGCAGCAGCCAGGACCCGGTGCCGGCCGAGCCGTGGTCGCCCGCGGGGATGCTGATGAGCACGATGGCGATCAG
Organism: Streptomyces sp. NPDC002265; assembly: GCF_040296125.1. Classification (NCBI taxonomy): domain Bacteria; kingdom Bacillati; phylum Actinomycetota; class Actinomycetes; order Kitasatosporales; family Streptomycetaceae; genus Streptomyces; species Streptomyces sp. NPDC002265. Next base: position 22,600 of record NZ_JBEOWS010000017.1, read on the forward strand.
CGCGGCGACCACGCCGATGACGGCCAGTCGTCCGATCCGCTCCCTGAGGATGGCCACGGCCATCAGGACGGTGATCACGGGGGAGAGCGAGACCACCGGGAAGATCAGATAGGCGGGACCGTTGGACAGCGCCTGGAAGAGCAGGAGTTGACCGCCCGCCCCGGTGAGTCCCGCCGCGAGCCCGTAGACCGCGGCGATCGGCCGCCGGTCGAACCGCTCCCGGCGCAGCGCGACGGCCGCCGGCAGCAGCATGGTGAAGGCCCAGATGACGTAGATCATCTCGTTCGGGTAGCCGTACCGTTCGGTGGGCTGGCTCGAGAACGCTCCCCAGACGCCCCAGAACAGGACGAGCAGTCCCGCGTACAGGATCCAGTTTCTTTGGTCACGCATGGCGGTTCTCCGTGGTGGTGATCTCCGAGGTGGAGCGCAGGGCGGCGAGCGCTGCGTCGTCGAGCGGGGTTCCGGCGAGTTTCGCCGCGTAGAGGGCCGCGCCGACCATCGGTTCGAACAGGGGGTGGCGCAGTTCGTAGCGGGCTGTGCCGCCGCGGAGTTCGGTGGTGAACGCGTCGAGTACGGCGGCCGAGCCGAAGACTCCGCCCGAGTACGACACCGGGACGGGTTCGGTCGCGGCGAAGCCCAGTCGGCGGCGCGCACTGTCCACCAGCAGGGCCAGTTCCTGTCCGGCCTGGGTGAGGACGGCGGCTGCCTGCGTGTCGCCCAGCCCGGCCGCCTCCACCACGAGGGGACTCAGCGAGGCGATCTCGCTGCGGTGCCCCTGCCACCGGTTGAGCACGACGTCGATCACTTCGAGGTCCGTGGTCAGATCGAGATGGCGGCGCAGGAGCTCCGCGAGCGGACCCTCGGGCAGCCGGCCGTCGCTCATCCGGGAGAACACGTTCAGCGCGCGGGCGGCGATCCAGTACGCCGACCCCTCGTCGCTGAACAGTTCGCTCCAGCCTCCGGTGCGCACACCGCGGCCGTTGCGCTCGCCGTAGGTCATCGATCCGGTGCCGCTGATGACGTTGATGCCGTCCACCGCACCGAGGGATCCGGCCCAGCCGCAGATCATGTCGTTGTCGCACGCATAGCGCCGGTGGCCCAGCACCTCGCCGGGGACGGCGTCCAGCGCGGCGACGTCGCCGGGCACCTCCCCGTACCCGGGCAGGCCCAGGAACGCGTAGGCGATGTCCGCGGGCGTGATGCCCGCGTCCTCCGTCACGGCCCGGACTCCCTCGCGCAGGACCTGCGCGACGTGCTCGACACCCCCGGTGGCGTTGTCCGCGAAGTAGTAGGCTCCCACCGCGACCGCCCGGGCCCTGATGGCGCCCGCACCGTCGATGAGGCAGAAGGCCGTCTTGGTGCCTCCGCCGTCCACACCCAGAAACATCGTTGTTCCTCCGCTCGGCTCTGTCTGGACGCTGTCAGGCGACGTCGTCGCGTCGCTGGGGGAGCGGATGCACGGTCACGCCCTGCACCACGCGGTTCACCTCTCCGGAGGGGAACGGGTTGTCGGGCCGGATGCCTTGGTGCAGGGACGCGTGCAGCGCGACCAACTGCGCACACAGCACCGCGGGAAGGGCGAGGACGGTGTCGTCGACATCCGCGAGCCCGGGAAGCAGCCAGGTGCCGTCGTCGGGCAGTCCGTCCCGTGACGCGGAGACGGCGACGACGCTGCCCTGCGGCAGCCCCGCGCGCAGTTCGGCGAGGATGTCGAGGTCGTAGCGGCGCGTGTAGGGGTCGTTCGACACGTAGACGACGACGGCCGTACGGTCGTTCAGGACCGACTTGGGGCCGTGGCGGAAGCCGAGTGAGGACTCCGAGGACGCCACGAGCGCGCCTCCGGTCAGCTCCAGCAGCTTCAGGGCGGATTCCTGGGCCAGCCCCTTGAGCGCGCTGCTGCTGCCCAGGTACACCAGCCGTTCGGGTGCGCGGGCCAGCAGCGCCTCGATCTGCGGGCCGATGCCGCCCGCGGTGATGTGCTCGGCCGCCGTGGCGGGGGCCTCGATGGCGTCCGTGCTGAGCGCGCCCAGGGCGAGCAGGGACGCCAGGAGCATGCCGGTGAAGCTCGACGTCATGGCGAAGCCCTGGTCGTTCGACGCGGCGGGCATCAGCAGGACGTGGGAGGAGGCGCTCTCGCCGTGGAGGCGTGCCAACTGCCCGGCGCTGTTGCAGGTGATGACGAGGTGGTGCACGTGTGCCAGGACCTGGTCCGCCAGCCGGGTCGCCGCCACACTCTCGGGGCTGTCCCCGGACCGGGCGAACGAGACGAGCAGCGTGGGGACGTCGTCGGGGAAGGACGCGTGGGGGTCGGCGACGATGTCGGTGGTGGAAACGGCATCGGTGCGTCGGCCGGTGGCGCGCGCGACCGCGGCCCGGACGACTTCTCCGGCAAAGGCCGAGGTACCGGCTCCCGTGAGGACGATCCGCAGGTCCTCGTCGGCGAGCAGGGGTGCGAGGAAGGCGTCCAGGGACGCTCGTCCACCGGCGATGATCGCCCCGACCTCACGCCACACGTCGGGCTGCTGGACGATCTCGGCGGTGGTGTGGTCGGCCCCGCAGTCCTGAGGCACCAGGTCCTGGGTGGTGGTCTTCACGCGTACTCCTTGTCATGGCTTCGACATGCACGGTCGTAGTCGCGCAGGACGTCACGGACGTGATCGACCACGAGGTCCCGCGGCGCCGCGGCCAGGGCCCCGGTCCGGACGCGCTGGTACTGGTTGGGCAGGTGGGCGCTCAGCAGAGGGAGCGGGATGTCGAGGCCCGAGAGGTTGGTGAACAGCCGGTCCTGCGCCGCGGCGATCTCGGGGTCGGGCCAGTAGTAACGCATGCGGTCGCTGTAGCTGTAGCGCCTGGCCAGCCGCTGATCGTCGGCGTCGCCCCCGTAGTACCCCTCCCACCAGGAGGGCTCGTCACGCATCCGCCGGTCGACCACCTCGCCCAGTCGGGACCGGGATTCGGCCGGTACGAGTTCGTCCTCGATGTCGGCCAGCGCGAACAGGGCCTCGCGCAGGGCGAACGTCAGGCCGGGGCCGACCTTGAGCACCGCCCAGTGGTCCTCCACCAGTCCGGCCAGTCCGTCCACCGTCTGGTAGTCGGTCGAGTGGGCTTCGAAGACCATGCCGGGTTCGTCGGCGAGGACCGTGCGCAGCTCGGCGGTCCGCTCCTGCCGGTAGTCGAACACCTGGAGGTGGTCGAACTCCACGCCGGGCTGTACGACCAGGGCCATGACACGAGGCCACACCGCGGTCACATCGTGCTCCTCGAACGCGCGCCGGTTGTGCTCCAGCGTCACGCGAGCCGCCTGCGGGCTGGTGGCGGCCATGCCTTCCAGCGTCTCGTGCGCCCCTCCCGGCACCGGCACCTCGGTTCCGATGACATAGCGAAGGGCGTCGGCGGAGTCACCCGCGGTGGTCTCGGCCACGCGCACCAGGCGTGCGGTGCGCTCGGCGACCAGGCTGTCGGTCAGTGGAGCTGCGTCGTCGGCGCAGACGAAGCTGCAGTCCAGGTGGATCTTCGTGAAGCCCGCCCGGACGTAGGCCGCGACGAGCTCGTCCGCTTCGGCCATCGCCGACTGCGCGGGCAGTGACCGCCACCGGTTGGGTCCCAGATGGTCACCGCCCAGCACGACCCGGTCCAGCGGCAGCCCGTGTTCGACGGCGATGCCGTGCACGAGTTCCCGGAAGTCTTCGGGCCGCAGGCCGGTGTAGCCGCCGTACTGGTCCACCTGGTTGGAGGTCGCCTCGGCGAGGACGGTGCCTCCCGAGGCGAGGGCCTGGCGGACCGCTGCCTCGATGACCAGCGGATGGGCCGAGCAGACGGAGGTGATGCCGTGCGGTTCGCCTGCCTTCTGGCGGCGGACCACTTCATCCAAGGGGTTCCACATGATCGCTCCAGGGTTCTCCGAAGGGCTCAGCCGCATCTGTCGGCGCGCCTTCGGAAACGTGACTGGAACGGTACTGGTCTCATTAGCGGCCGTCAATGGTCTGTAATTGGTATTGAACTGGTCTGCTCCAAACTGGTATACATCTGGTATGTCTTCTTCGGATCGTGGTATTCCCCAAGGGCTGCTGAGCGGGGACGCTCTGCCGCTGTACACCCAGGTAGCCGGACGCCTCCTGGACGACATCGCCGAGAAGGGTGCCCGACCGGGAGACCGACTGCCGTCGGAGCGGGCACTGGCCACCCGGTACGGCGTCTCGCGCGTCACCCTGCGCTCCGCCCTGAACGAACTCGCGGAGCGCGAGGTCATCGAGTCCGCGCCGGCCCGCGGATGGTTCCTCGCCGAGGGCTACGAACGAGTCGCCCCCACAGCGCCTCCGTCGGCACCCGGTCGGGCGGCGGCCCAGTCGGTGCAGGGCTTCGCCGACTACGCCGAGCAGCAGGGACTACGGCTGCGCGACTCGGTCCTGGAGGCCAGGGTCCGGCCTGCCACGGTTCAGGAGTCCGAACAGCTGAAGGTCGGCCCGGGAGCCGCGCTCTTCGAGATGCGCCGACTGCGCTACCTGGACGACATCGTCGTGGTGCTCGAGCACAACCGGCTGCCTCTCGCCCTGTGCCCGGAGCTGGCGGAGACGGACTTCACCAAGGACACGCTCTTCGCCACACTCCGCCGCGCCGACCCGCCACAACTGCCCAAGGTCGCCGACTACTCCGTGGAGGCCCGCCACCCGACGGCGGAGGAGCGGCGACTGCTCGAAATCACGGACGCGACTCCTGTGCTCGTCGCCACCCAGCTCGCCTTCAACCAGAACGGACAGCCCCTCGAACTCACCGCAGCCGCGTACCGTGGCGACCGCTACCACTTCCGGGCCTCCATCACGGGGTGAGTGTGGACAGAGGCCGACCCCCGGGGAACGGACGCCCCGGCGACGTGACTTGACGGGGGAGGGGCTTCCGGGCAGGACGCGGGGCCCCGGAGCCGGGGCCGGAGCCAGGGCCTGGGTCGGGGCCGGAACGGCTCAGGCCAGGCAGTGCCGACAGCCATGTGACAAGCTGTCAGGGCTGCTGTAGATCCCGGTCAGTTGACCGTGAGCTGTCCGGCGCGGGCTCGCAGCCGGCGCAGCCCGCACCCTCCCCGACGGCGTCGTTCCCTATCCTCCCGCCTTTAGCGCGGGATTCCTCAAAGTCTGTACACATATCGACGTCGTAGTCGTCGGGTTGGCGGTGCCGGCCTGCTCCAGATCCATGGCCTCGCGCAGGACTTGAGTTGGCTGCTCGCGGGCGCGGTGCCAGGTACAGGTGGACAGGCTGTTGTGGCTGGACGGGTTGTCGGTGACGATCCTGATCTGGCCGGTCGGGTTGTTGTCATCGATCTGTTGCAGGAACTGCTGGTAGAAGACGCCGTTGGGTGAGGATGCGGTCATGGTGAGGGCCTGGCCGTCGGCAGGTCGCAGGCCGCCGTAGACCCAGGTTTTCTCCGGTCGGCGGCTGGAGTCGAGTTCGGCTTTGATCCGGTGTCCGTCCGGCGACCAGGCGGGTGGGAAGTGCCGCGGCCCGCGAGTACCGATCGCTGGGCGAAAAGGTCACCCTCGTCGTACAGGCGATGGCGCGGCTCGGTCGCGACGCCCTCGAGCTCCTCAAGCTGGCCGAGGTGCGCGACGCCGAGGTTGAGCTGGAGTTCCTCACCGGCCCTCTGGGGCAAGTGCGATCCTGACGGACACTGCACCGGCCCTGTTCGCCTTCTTCGCCGTCATGGCGGAATCCGAACTCGACCGCGCCCGCGACGAGACTCTCGGAGACCAGGAGGCCGCCCGCACGGAGGGCAAGGGGCCCTCGGTGGGTTGCCGGCCTTGAGTCTGGGAAGACCGTGAAACGAACCGAAACCCTCACCGAACACGTCCGCCTGAAACAGCAGCGAGGTCAATGATCAGGCTTAGGCGGGATAGTCACCAGCGGTGAGGTCCGCGATCAGGCTGGGGTGGGCGGGCTCCCAGCCGAACCGCTTCTGGGTCAGCACACTTGAGGATGGCATGTCGAGGGCGAACATCTGGCCTATGACGCCGAAGCTGTCTGGCGACGTCGCCTCGACCGGCATCGCGAGGACGTCGCCGATGGTCTCGGCCAGCGACCGCATGGTGTCGGCCTCGTCGGCAACAGCGTGCAGGACCGTACCGGGCGCAGCGTCCTCGAGTGCGATGCGGAACAGCCGGGCGGCGTCGAGCCGGTTGACCGCCGGCCAGCGTTGCGTGCCATCGCTGACGTACGTTGACACGCCTGATTTCCGCGCGGCAGCAATGAGCACCGAGCAGAAGCCGTAATGCGACGCGCGCTGATGCACGGAGCGCGGCAGTCGCACGACAGAGGAGCGGACGTCCTGGTCGGCCAGGGCCAGCACCGCCTGTGAGTTGCGGCCACGGCCACCGACGGGTCCGTCGGTGGTGTCGGGGTCGTCCTCGGTGGAGATGTGGCCCGGCATCATCGGTGTGAGGCCGGCATGCACGAACGGCTTGCCGCTCCCGGCTAGTGCGTCCGCGAGGGTCTGGATGGCCTGTGTTTCCGCGTCGATGCACGGCTGCAAGTTGCTCCAGTCGTTCCCGAAGGCCAGGTTGATGACGCCTTCTGCCTGGGCGACGCCCGCACGGAGGCTTTCCAGGTCGGCGAGGTCGCCGCGGAGTGGCGTCGCGCCGGCAGCGGAGACGGCCGCAGCCGAGGCATCGGAACGGACGAGGCCGAGGACCTCGTGACCAGCAGCGATGAGTTCGGGAACTACAACTGAGCCGATGCTGCCGTTGGCTCCGGTGACGAACACGCGCATGGGAGGCTCCATGTGACTGCTGCAACGCTGCGTCGCAGGAAAGGAATTGGCGGCCGAGCCGCTCGGGCCGGCGACGTTCACCTCTGGCATTTCCCTGAAGAGGCGACTGCAACTCGTCGGCCTGACTCAGCATTCCAACAATGCATACATGCCGTTATGTTGCATCGCTCGCTGTGCTGGTACCGCTCCGATGAGCGTAGCCACTACCACCGTCGTACAGCCCTATAGTTTTGGGAACTCTGGGGTGGTTCAGGGAAAAGGGTACACTTGGAACGACGTATCGTGGTAGCCGTCAACCTTACGCGTGGCGACGGAACACTGCAGTCGGCTTCTCGGCTACCAGGGTCTCTCTCGTGGACTCGTTAGCCAGTTGCGGTGTGGGATCTTCACCTCGTCGGCGGCCCTCAGTCGGTCACGACGATTGAGCGTGCGTTTCGGCGGAACGAGAATCCACCTCCTCAGAAACCGAACCACGCAGATGGGCTCAGGAAATGTGAATGATGTCAAGTCGTCTTCCGGCGATCTGACGATCCTTGAGCAGCTGAACAATGACTACGTTCGGTCTGATCAACACAGCGATGACCAGCGCTTCAGCGAATTCCTTGCAGATGACTTTCTCGTGCAGACTCCGGGCGGCACACGGAAGTGTGCCGAGTTCCTGGAGTACATGGCTGAGCCGCGTCCTTTCAAGGATCTTTCGGTGGATGACGTCAATATCCGAGATGCAGGCGAAACTCGCGTCAGACAGCTCCTCCTGGCGTGCCGACCGCTCGGCTCTTGGCCGGGTAGAAACCGATCCCTTCACTGCATGCGGATGATCGTCTTTCCGTTGACCTTCCGGGCCGGGTTGAAGGCGGCGACAGCGTCGTCGAGGTTGGCGACCTGGCCGATATGCGTCCGCAGACGTCCCTCCCGTACCCGCCGGGCGATCTCGCCCAACTGTGCGCGGTCGGAGACGACGACGAAGTCGACCGCCATGCCGTCGGCCGGACGCACCTCAGGCGGGCCGGTGACGGTCACGAATGTTCCTCCGCCTCGCACCAGCTGGGCCGATCGGACGCCGATCTCGCCGCCGAATACGTCGAAGACGAGGTCGACTCCGCCGACGTCTTCCAGTGTGTCGCTGTCGAGGTCGATGAACTCGTGCGCGCCGAAGTCGAGTGCGCTCTGGCGGTGGGCGGCGCGTCCGGTGCCGATGACGCGGGCACCGGCCTCTCGGGCGAGCTGGGCGGCCATCGATCCGACCGCGCCGGCGGCGCCGTGCACGAGCACGCTCTGCCCCACCGAGAGGTGTCCGTGCTCGAACAGCCCCTGCCAGGCGGTCAGGCCTGTCATCGCGACACTCGCGCCGACCGTGAAGTCGACGTCTGCGGGCAGCGGCGCGAGATTGCGTGCCTCGACGACGACGTACTGCGCGAGGGTGCCGTCGCGGGTCCAGTCCGTGAGGCCGAACACGCGCTGCCCGACCGACAGCCCTGCTGTTCCATAGCTCAGAGAGGTGACGACGCCCGCCACCTCGTGTCCGGGGATCGAGGGTGTGCGATCCCGGCCGAGACGATCGACCCAGGTCGAGGGCCACTCCAGCTCGTCTGCGGTGAACCCGGAGGCATGAACTTCGACGACGACGTCGCCGTAGTTCGCACCGTCCAGGCTGGCGAGCCGCGCCGTGTTCGGGTCGGGTCGTTCAGCCAGTGTCATCCCCGCGGTTCCCGCAGTGGAATCCGTGACCACGATCGCTTTCATGGATGTTTCCTCCTTCTGTGCAATCTCGGTCTGGCTCCGTCGTGACGTCGACGGGGCGGTGTGCGTACCGGGCGCCACCATGTGACGTCATGTCCGGCCCGATGGGTGCGGTCGTCCGGCCCGGTGCGCAGAGCCAGGGCCGCGTGCGCGGCGATGACCAACCCATTCGAGTGCGTAGCTGCTCCGGCCCACAGCTGCCCCCTGCGGCCCGGCGTCAGTGGGCAGCGGGTGCAGGGACGGCTTGGCCACGTGCCGTGGCCCGGCACCCGGACCGGTCGGCGCCCGACATAGTCATGCTGGAATGAGGACGATCTTCTTTCCGCCGGCTCGTCCGGCGACCACCCGGGTGAATGCGGCCGGTCCCTCGCTCAGCGGCAGGGGCTCCGGTGCGAGTTGCAGGGTTCCGGCTGCGGCCTGCTCCGCCAGCTGGGCAAGCTGCGTACCGTTGGGCTCGATGTAGAGGTCCCAGCTCGTGATGCCTCGTTCCTCCGGTGGCGCGTCCGAGGTCAGGGAGCACAGCCGGCCGCCGTCACGCACCAGGGGCAGCGCCGCGGCCGCCGTGCCGGCGGCGACGATGAGGGCAGCGTCGAACCCGCCGTGCAGCGTGGCCGACCAGTTGGGGTCGTGGTAGTCGACGACCTTCGTCGCTCCCAGACCGAGCAGACGCTCCGCAGCGGCAGCAGATGCGGTCGCGGTCACCTCGACGCCCTGGGCCGCGGCGAGCTGGACGGCCAGGGCTCCGGTGCCGCCGCCTCCGTTGGTGATCAGGAGCCGCTGTCCCCGTTTGAGGTCCAGCTTCTCCAAGGCCTGCAGCGCGGTGAGTCCGTTGACGGGCAGCGCCGCTGCGTTGGCGGCGTCCAGTCCTGGCGGGCAGGCCGCCGCGTGATCCGCGTCGATCAGAACGCGTTCGGCCCAGAAGCCGCTTCCTCCGGGCAGCGGGGCTTCGTGCGCGAGCACGCGGTCGCCCACGGCGAACCGGGTGACACCCGGACCGACGGCCACCACCTTGCCTGCGCCCTCCACCCCCAGCGCCGCGGGGAGGCGCAGCCCCACGTCCCAGCGGGCGTCGATCTCGAGTTCGTCCCAGGGGCCGACCCCGGCGGCCTCGACCGCGACCAGGATCTGGCCCGGCTCGGGAGATGACGGTTCGGGCAGTTCCAGCAGGGAGACTTCCGTCTCTGCCGTGGACACTCCGCACGCCTTCATGGTGGATCTTTGTCCTCTCACTCGGTCCGGCCGACCAGGAGGTTCGGGCCGGGAATTCAAATCCGGCAGCGGTGTCGAATAGGGACATTCCGCACGCCTCTAAGGTAGATCTTTGTCCTCGCGCTCAGCTCGACCGACCGGTTCCAGATCCGCAGCGCCTGGGGCGGCAGCGCTGCCGCCGACGGCAGGTTCCGCGCCGCCTGCGTACCTGCCGCCCCCGAGACGCCGCGGAAGGTGCCGCCCAGCCGTTCGGCGTCGGTGAGAAGGCGTCCTGCCCGGTGGCGGCCTGGCTGTCGTCGGCACCCACCACCAGCAACCGGTGCCGAGCAGTTCGACAGCATCACGCAGGTCGGGGAACCCGCTGCCGCTGACCGGCAGCGCCGGCCGCCGGTCCGGCTCTCCGGGATGAGCCGGCCTCGAGGACCAGGTGGGTCCGCAGTCTGCGGAGTCCCGGAGCCGCGGTCGTCTAGACGAACGTGAACAGCTGGTCGGTCTCGAAGCGTGAAATCGGGCTGCCGTACGCCTTCGCCGGGTCGGGGTAGCCGAGGGCCAGCAGCACCGTCGTGGTGTGCCCGGTTTCGCGGATCTTGAACGCCTTGTCGACGCTGGTCGGGTCGAACCCTTCGAGCGGCATGGCTTCGACGCCGAGCTCGGCGGCCGCCATCATGGTCAGGCCCATCGCGAGGTAGGTCTGCTTCTCCATCCAGTGGTTCAGGTCCTTGTAACCGTAGTTGCGCAGGTTGAGGAAGTCGCGGGTCATCGACTCCCACCGCGCCTGCTTGGCCGGGTCGGGGAACCGGCCGTCGGCCCGCTCCTTGTCGAACACCGCCTGGAGGTGGCCCTCCGGAAGATCCGCCCTGGTGGTGAGGATGACGGTGTGCGAGGCGTTCAGGATCTTCTCGCTGTTGTCCTGGAACCGTTCACCGAGGTTGGCCGCCAGCCGCTCCTTGCCTTCGGGCGTGGCGAGGACGTAGAAGTGGTTGGGCTGCACGTTCGTCGACGACGGCGTCGAGCGCAGGAAGCCCAGCAGTTGCTGCAGTGTCTCCTCCGGGATCGTCTTGCTGGGGTCGAAGTACCTGGTGAGGTGCTTGTTCATGAGCTTGTCGAGATCCATGTCATCCTGCCTTTGTGATGTGATCGCTGATGAAGAGTCAGTGATTCGTGCTGATCGGGTCAGCTCTTGCCGCGGGCGAGCAGTTCGTTGACGCGGGCGAACTCCATGCCCGTCGTCGCCGAGGCGAGGTCGCCCGCGAGGAGTGCCTTCGCGGCCTCGTCGACCGCCCCCATCGCGTGGGTGTAGAGCAACGGACCCAGGCTGATGCGCTTGACCCCGGCCGCCTGCAGCTCAGCGACGGTCAGCACCTGGTCCGACGGAGACACCAGGACGTTGACCGGTGTCGGGGCGACCGCGGTGACGATCGCGACGAGTGCGTCGAGGTCGGGCGGGAACGGCGCGTAGACCACATCTGCGCCCACCTCGGCGAAGGCCGTCAGGCGCCGGATCGTGTCGTCGAGATCGGGGCGCCCCTGGATGAAGTTGTCGGTGCGGCCGGTGACGACGATGCGTCCCTTCGAGGCGGCAACGGCGCTGCGTACCCGATCGACCGCGTCGTCGAAGTCACGGATCGGCTTTTCCGGATCGCCCGAGGTGTCCTCCACCCCGATACCGGCCAGGCCGGAGACCACTGCGGCCTCGACGGTCGCTGCGACGTCTTCCGGCATGTCGCCGTATCCGTCCTCGAAGTCTCCGTTGACGGGCAGTCCTGTGAGGCGGGCGAGCAGGCGCGCGTGCTCAAGGTGCTCTTCGCGGGTGACTTCGTGACGCCCGTCGAGGCGGCCGAGCGTGGCGGCGATCGCCGCGGACGATGTCGCGATCGCCTCGAAGCCGGCATCGGCCAGCATCAGTGCCGAGAGGCCGTCCCATGCGTTGGGCATGACGAGGCCACCGTCGCGGGTGTGCAGCGCCATGAATTTCTCATAGAGTTCGGAGCCCGGCATGTCGAGCCTTCCTGGACGAGCGTTGGGTCAGTGAGGGGTTTGCCGTTGGCGGCGTGGGGTTCCCTGACGCCGCCCCGGCTTCAACAGACGAGATGACGCGGGCCGTTGACGACGTCCGCGGACTCGGCGAGGCGGGCCCGGCTCGCGGCCCTCGCCAACTGGAACTCCCACGTCTCCCGCAGCACGGCGACGGGTCTCTCCGCGTGCCGCGCCGGAGGCCGGCGGATCGGGTGCGGGTTCACTGGGGCACGATCGTCCCGACCGGGTCGACGGCTGGGATGTCGAGGTCGGTCTGATTGACGTTGTTGATGAAGTTGGTCAGCAGGAACTGCACCGCCACCGCGACGATCGCCAGGATCTGCGGGTCGGTGTACCCGGCGTTCCGCACATCCGCGAGGTCGGCATCGCCGACCTGTCCGCGACTCTCGACCACCTGCTGCGCAAAGCGGGCAGCCGCGGCACGCTGGGGATCGACCGAGCTCCCGGCGCGGCCGAGCTCGATGTCGTCGCCCGACATGCCGCCGAATTCGGTCGCGACGTGGGTGTGCATCGCCAAGCAGTAGTCGCAGCCGTTGGCCTGCGACACGGCCAGCGCGATGCTGTGCCGCGTCCTTGCGTCGAGAACCCGGGCCAGGGTGCCTTGCAGATTCGTGACGACCTCAAGGACGGCCGGGTTCGACGCGAGGGTCTTGAACATGTTCGGGACGAAACCCAGCTGCGCACCAACGCTGCCGAGTATCTGCTGCGCGCCGGCCGGCACGTCCTCTGGAGCGGGAACGTTCAGTCGTGACATGGCGGATCGACCTCCGATCGGGGTGTGAATAGTCGTCGAGCCCAAACCGGGCTCGCAGCGTCTTGGAGCTCCGCCGCAGGCTCTTCCTGCGCCGGCCGCAACCTCGACTCGCGTGGGTTGCGCCTGGCCCTGGTGGCCTGCACGGAGAGGGATGACTCCGTCGGTGTCGGGTCCCGGATCTCTCGACCACCTCGAACACCACATAGAAAGGACTATACAGACCAGAATTTTTTGCGCAACCCCCTTCGGCGGGAGAGGTGTCCGCCTGATCGCCCGCTAAGGGTTCGAGGCTGTGCGGGATCAGTAAAACTGCAGTTCATCGCCACTTTGCGATCCCCTGGTGAGGGATTGAACTGGTCGGGTCGGGCGGGTACAGGCCGTCTCGCGTCAGTCTGCCTCGGTCCAGATCGGTTGGATTGGATGGACTATTTAGTCCATGCGTGATGGGGCTCGCGGGGAACCAAGACAAGGCCCTCGGATGCCTGCACCTCTGTCTCGCATCCGTCCATCAGGAGGTACTGGTCGCCATGGCCGTCGCAGCACAGAGCCTCGCAGCCGGGGTGCCCCGACGGGCGGGTGCGGAACTGGGCGACACAGGGCAGGTCCGGTCCTGGCTTGCAAGCCGTGACGCCGTTGGCAGCTGCGTGAAGGATCACAAGGGCCGCATCCCCCGCTGGTCGGCCTTTATGGTCGTATTGGAGTCACAACTGATCCGCCCCAGCCGCTGCCTGGGGCTCGAGGCCACCGCGCTTGTGATGCGTTCGGCGACTGAGCAGCACGGGTGAGTAACGTGACCGAGGGAGACACCATGCCCGCAACCAGCGATGCTCGCCGCACGTCACGCGGCCTGGAGACCCGTTCACGGATCGTTGATTCGGCAGCCAAGCTCTTCTATGTCAGGGGCGTCAACGCCACGACGCTCGATGACATCCGCCTGGCGAGCGGAACGAGCAAGTCGCAGTTGTACAACCACTTCAAGGACAAGCGCGCGCTGATCCACGCCGTCATCGACGTGCAGTCGAAGTTCGTCCTTGCCCGCGAGGAACAGCGCCTTCGCGGCGTGAAGACCCTCACGGGTCTGCGCCGCTGGCGTGACGCCCTGGTCCAGGCCAACGCACTGCAGGACGGTTCGTACGGGTGCGCGCTGGGCGCGATGTCGATCGAGCTGTCCGACAGCGATGAGCAGTCCCGCCAGGCGCTCAACGCATCATTCGATGCCTGGCAACGGATGCTTGTCGAAACACTGACCCGGCTCCGCGACCTCGGCGTACTCTCCGCGGACGCGGACCCGCAACGCCTGGGTACCGGTCTGCTCGCTGCTCTGCAGGGAGGTTACGTGCTTGCGCAGAACGCTCACAGCTCCGAGCCGATGGCCGTCGCGCTGGACATGGCCCTGGACCACATCGCGACTTTCGCTCGCAGCTGAGCCCACGTTCGCAGCTCGAGGAGTGCGTCCGGCTCCGCCGCGGCATGTCCGGAGCGGTTGCCTGCACGACCCTGCCCGGCGCTGGGACGCATGAAGTCTCATGCACGTGTGTGTCGGCGAACGCTGTTGATCGTCTCCCCGGTCCGCGCGGCCGGATTGAGGGCGGCGACAGCATCATCGAGGGTCGGGGTGGTGCCGCTCGTCCCTTACCCCTCCTCGGCGGGGAGAGAGTGAACGGAGAGCGGGAACCGCCCCCGTCCTCAGAGGCTGCGCCGGAGGCCTGGATCGTCTTCGGCGGTGTCAGCCGGGATTCGGGGCGCACTCGGCCGGCTGTGGCCCCGGCGGCCCCCGCCGTCTCGAAAGATCTCAGAAAAGGACCTTGAGGTCCCTTTTTAATCCTGCTAGCGTACGTAGCGGTAATCTGGCCGATGTGGCGGAACAGACGCGCGACAGAAACGACTCCCGGCTGACCGAGCGCGGGCGGGCGACTCGGGAGCGCATTTTGAGGGCTGCCGCCGACATGATGTACGTCAGGGGCGTCTCTTCCACGACCCTCGACGACGTCAGGGCGGCCAGCGGAACGAGCAAATCCCAGCTCTACCGCCACTACCCCGACAAGGATGCACTGGTGCGGGACGTCGTCGCATTGCAGGCTGCTGAACTGCTCAAACGTCAGCATCAGCTCCTCCAGCGGCTCAACTCCCTGCGCGGGCTGGAACGCTGGCGCGACGTGCTGATCGAACACAACGCGCTCCGCAACGGGGCGTACGGCTGCCCGCTCGGATCCCTTGCCGGCGAGTTGGCCGATCAGGACGAAGAGGCGCGCCAGGCGCTCGCCCGGCACTTCGACAGCTGGGAGGGTCTGCTCGAGGAAGGGCTCGAGCGAATGAAGGACTCGGGAGTCCTTCGCGCCGACGCAGATGCCGAAGAGCTGGCCACCGGCCTCATGGCCGCCCTTCAGGGTGGCTACCTCCTCGCGCAGACAGCTCAGGACGTCAAACCCATGAGGATCGCCCTGGATATGGCGATCGGGCACGTCAAGGCCTATGCCGCGCCTGCCGGGGACCGGTCGGCGGGTGGCCCGGCAGGGCACTCGGCCACCTGAGACAGGGCGGCACCAGGAAATCCTGGTGCCGCGTTACCGGCGATTCCGTCGCAGCTTCCGGCACCGGGCCTTCACTGCCTCCCGGCGGCCGGGTGCGGGTTCGGCGGTGCCAGGAGATGCCTGTGCGCACATTCTGTGCCCGTGTGTAGCCCCAGCCTCCAGTCGAAAGCGGAGGCGCTCGCCATAAAAGAGGACTATTTAGTCCTCGAAAACGAGCGTCTTGCGGTACGTTGAGGGAGAGCGGTCTCCTGCGGACTGCTGAGCAGTCAAGCCCCACAAGGATCTTCAGGGCGGTAAGCGCCATGCACGTGGATGTCCCGTTCCCAGTGGCCGGTGCAGTCCGGCGAAGCCGACGGGGGGACGAGGCCGGAGCCGGCCAGCCGAGGCAGCGGACTGTCTTGACTGCACTGTTGGTCAGGTCAGGCAGGGCGGTGAGCACCTCGGAACCGGCGGATCACGTGCCGGGCGACACGCCCCGCCGTCGGTCGCGGGCAACGGTCACGCGTACGTCCACCGGCCTCGGCAGACACTGCGGGGCAGAGTGGCCCCACCGTGAGCCTGGTCGACGGGGCTGCCTGCGGCACAGCCGACGGGACCCCATGGACCTGGACAGGTCCATGGCGGCGACGGCCAGGGCGAGGAAGGCCCGCGGCGCGGTCGGCCAGGCATTCGCGGCGGATCAGCCGGTACAGCCAATTGCACGGCAACCCAACTCGTCGGCATGGGAAGACCTCCTTCGCTGCGCGGACGGACGTATGCGTGCTGGGCATGACCGGTGCGACTCGGCGGCCGCATCGCGCCGCCCGGTCGCGAAACCCCGTCCCGCCGCCGGGCGAGCACAGCTCATCGTGCGGCGATGCGGGAGACACCCCGTTGGAGCCTCGGCCAGCCGGTCGGGGTACTCGATCGATACAGGAGTTGATCACCATGGACGGACAGGAACTGCAGAAGACCGCGGGCGAGTGCACTGTGGAACTGCCCGGCGCCGACCTGGAGCAGCGTCCCGACTGGGACCTGTACAAGGTGGGAGGCAAGGTATTCATGCTCATGACCGAGATGCCGGGGCGCCCTGTCGTGATCCTGAAAGCTGATCCGGACGACGCCGCAGCCCTGCGTGAGCAGCACACGGACATCACTCCCGGGTATCACATGAACAAGAGGCACTGGATCACGGTGGAAGGCGGCGGCACCGTCAACGAGGAGCTGGTGAAGGAACTCGTGACCGACTCCTACCGTCTCGTGGTCGGCGGACTTCCCAGGGCCGAGCGGCCCGTGGATCCGCAGGCCTACGGCCGCCGGGCCTGAGCGTCATGTCCCTTGGCGCCCGTGGTACGACCAGTCCAGCACGGCTACGGCAGGTCTTTGACAGTGACGTGATTCGAGCTGGACGAGGTGTGCGCCGCGCGCTGGCCGCAGCAGTGCGCGACGCTGTGCGCAGCGGCCGCCTGGCGCCCGGGACACGACTGCCCTCCTCCCGCCGGCTCGCCGCCGACCTCGGGCTTGCCCGCAACACCGTGGCGGACGCTTACGGCGACCTTGTCGCCGAGGGATGGCTTACCGCCCGCAGAGGCTCGGGCACACTCGTGACAGACAGGATGATCGATCGGCCGATCCCGGTCCGCCCGGCCGCCGAACCGTCCGGTGATCCGTGCTACGACCTGATCCCCGGTAACCCCGACCTCAGCGCGTTTCCTCGTGCAGCCTGGCTGAAGGCCACTCGCCGCGCCCTGGCCGCGGCTCCCGACGACGCGTTCGGCTACGGTGACCCCCGCGGCCGGCCGGAGCTGCAGGCCGCACTTGCAGACCATCTCGCGCGAGTCCGGGGCGTGGACGCAAATCCGGAGCACATCCTGATCTGCGCCGGCGTCTCCCACGCCCTGCAGATCCTCTGCGAAGTCCTGGCCGGTCGGGGGGCACGCCGCGTCGCCGTCGAGTCGTACGGCCCAGACAGGCATCGCGGTCTGCTGGCGGCTGCGGGGCTGGAGACCTTCCCCCTTGCCCTGGACGCGTACGGGACGGACCCGGTTCCGCCCGACGGCACCGATGCGGTCCTGCTCACGCCGGCCCACCAGTTTCCCGTGGGCACGACGCTGCAGCGCGATCGCCGGACGGCCGTGGTGGACTGGGCCACACGGACAGGCGGACTGGTCCTGGAGGACGACTATGACGGCGAGTTCCGGTTCGACCAACAGTCCGTCGGAGCGCTCCAGGCACTCGCTCCGGACCGCGTGGTCTACCTGGGCACCGCCAGTAACACCCTCGCTCCCGGCCTGAGGCTGGCCTGGATGGCGCTACCACCCACGGTCGCCGCTGAAGCGACAGCGGCCAAGGGGTCGATCGACTCGTGCGCGGTACTGAGCCAGCTGACCATGGCTGAATTCATCACCTCCGGCGCCTACGGCCATCACGTCCGTGCGGGGCGTCGGCGCTACCGCCACCGGCGAGACTCCCTCGTCACAGCCTTGGCCCAGCACGCCCCGAAGGTGCGCGCCACAGGGACAGCTGCTGGCCTGCATACCGTGCTCAGTCTGCCGCCCGGGACCGAGCAGCGCGTTCTGCATGCGGCGGTCCGTGAGGGGCTCAAAGTGGCTGGCCTGTCCCAGTACCGCCATGCACGGTCCCGGAACGTCATGGCCGATGCCCTCGTCGTCGGCTACGGGGTGCCCTCCGACGATGTGTGGCCCCAGGCGCTCTCCGCGCTCATGCGGATCCTTTCCTGACCCGCCCCCAAGTGGCCAGGTACCCGGCGTCACCCCAGAGCGTCGACAGCACGACGCGGCCGCCAGCGAACCGGTGCGGCAGGTCTGTGACCGCTTCGGGTCCGACGGCCGCGAACCACCGGCCGCGCTCCGTGCATCGATGACATCAAGCCCTTCACCTCGCCGAGCCCTGTCTCGTCCACTGCGGTGATGAGCATCGCGCTGTTCTCCCCCGTAGCGGCCTCGGTGCCGACGCTGACCGCCACGGTCACGACCTCTCCCCAGAGGATGCGCGAAGAGCTGGGCTAGGGCCGGTGAGCCCCTTTTGCGGCTCCGGGGTGCTCGGGGTCGACGAGGTCGGCATACGCCGGGTTGCGCTCGATGAAGGTACGCACGACCGGGCACGTGAGAGTGACCGTCTTCGCCTGTACACGTACATCGTCCAGGACGCGTCGGATCAGCTCGGTGGCAATGCCCCGATTGCGGAACTCGGGGAAGACCGAGGTGGCCAGCAGCACGAGCCGGTTCTCGCCGGCGGTCTGATAGGCCAGTCCGGCCACCTCCGTGCCCCTGGCCCTGGCCTCGTAGACACCGGCCTTCTCGTCGTTGACGACGTCGAAGTCGAACGCGGGAGCACGGGGCTCATCGTCGGCATTGTTGCCCACGACGGCCTGACCTCGAGTGGGGAGACCTGGGCCTGCGCCGTCGGCGCCATCGATGGTGGAGCGGTTCGGCTCAGTCGGGCCGGTCATGCGGTCTTCCTCTGCTGGTGGTGTCCGGGCATCTGCAGTGGCCTCACGGGCGAACGACGATCTCGGGCCTGCCCCGCTCGGATGTCCGGTCGTTCCAGCGGACTTGTTGCGGTCTCGGCTCGCCCCGCGAGTCACTGCTGCTGCCAGCCTAGCCCCAAAGTGGACGATGGAGTCCAAGTGTGGAGAGGTGGCAGTGTACGGCGTGGTCGCGGGTGATCGGATACACGCGACGCCGAATCACTGTGTCCCTCGGTCGGACATGGCGGACGGCGCGGAGGTGTGGGCGAGTGTAGAGCGAAGAGGCTTGCTGGCCAGGGCGTGATGCGACTCCCGGTCTGGACTAAACAGTCCCTTTATTGCATGATCGACGGAGTCGGCGAACCTGCAGGGCGAACCACAGTGATGACGCGGAGACGGGCTTCGCAGGAGCCAGCAGCCGCGGAGCCAACTGTGACCGCCCCCGACAGAGGCCGGCGCGCTGAACTGATGCAGGACGAGAAAAGGACACTGCTCGATGCACAATGCGCCTCCAGCGCCCCACCAGGATCGTCCGGGCAGAACCTTCCGGCTTGCATTCCTGTCCGCGGTGCTCTCCCTGACGGCTGCGTTCGCCGCGGTGGGCTCGACGATTCCCCTGTTCAACGTCTACCGGGCCCAGGAGGGGTTCACCAACGCGGGCATCTCGATGACAGTCGTCGCCTATTCCGCCGCCACCATCAGCACGTTGCTGGTACTGGGACGGCTGTCCAACCATGTGGGTCGGCGGCCCACGGCCCTCGCAAGCCTCGGCCTGCTCCTGCTGGGCTGCCTGGTGCTGTTGAATGTGCACCACATAGGCATTCTGATCGCCGGCCGGCTTCTGATGGGTCTGGGCGCCGGTCTGGCCAGCAGCAGCCTCACCGCCTACGTCGTGGACACCGCACCGACCAAGCCGGCCTGGCTGGCCTCCGTCGCTTCCAGCCAGACAGTCATGCTGGGCCTTGCTATAGGCGCCGTCGCGTC
This sequence comes from Streptomyces sp. NPDC002265, assembly GCF_040296125.1. Lineage (NCBI taxonomy): Bacteria > Bacillati > Actinomycetota > Actinomycetes > Kitasatosporales > Streptomycetaceae > Streptomyces > Streptomyces sp. NPDC002265. The sequence goes on from NZ_JBEOWS010000017.1 coordinate 42,078, forward strand.
CGGTGCCCTGGTTCAGTTCGGCCCCTGGCCGCGCGACCTCATCTACCTCATCTCCGCCGGCCTGCTCGTGGTGTCCACCGTGCTCATCGCTTTCAGCCCGGACAGCGTGACCCCGGCCCCGGGCGCGTGGCGATCACTGCATCCCACCGTCGGCGTTCCGGTCCGGGTCAGGCCTCTGCTCGCCGTCACGGCCGCGGTCCTCTTGTCCACCTGGGCCACCGGGGCGTTCTACCAAGCCTTCGTGCCTGCGCTCGTCGAAGATCAGCTCCGCACGAACAGTCCGCTCGTCCTGGGACTGGTGTTCGCCGCCTACATGGCCCCCAGCGCTCTGGGCGCTCCCCTCAGCGGCCGATTCGCACCGGCAGGAGCTCAGCGCATCGGCATGGCCGGCTTCTGCGCCGGCTGGACCGGCATCATCACAGCGATCGCGACCGGTTCGCTTGCGCTGTTCATCGCCGCGACCATCGTCGCCGGGGCCGGGCAGGGCATCGCCATCAGTGGCACCACCCGCGGTCTGCTCCATGCCGGCAGCCAGACAGACCGCGCACCGATCTTCGCCGTGGTGTACCTCCTCAGCTACAGCGGTGCGACCGTTCCCAGCCTCATCTCCGGCCAGTTGTCCCACACCTTTTCACTACCGAAGATCGCGCTCGGCTACGGCGCTTCTGCCCTCGTCGCCACCCTGTTCACCGTCATCGCGGCACGCAATCCGCACACCGATACGACCAGCCGGCACGAGGAGTGCACACGGCAGACCCTGCGGTCACCCTGACGGCATGCGACCCCGAACAGGGCCGCCGCGACAACCGACCAAGCCAGCACGGCTGGTGCGCAAGGCCCTGTCCGTGGTGTCGGGGCAGAGGCCGAGCAGGTGCTGGGCGCTTCACCCGCGGCGGCCCGAAACGCCCCACCTACCAGGCGCCACGACGGTGAATGCTCCGGCAGCCCGGATTACCGCCGGTGTCACTGTCGAGGTCAGCTGCCGACGGGGTACCGGCTGGTGATCGCGACGCGGTTGAAGGCGTTCATCACGGTTGCCAGCCAGGCGATTGCCGAGACCTGATCTTTGGTGAGTACGGCGGCGGCTGCGTTGTAGTCCTCGTCGCGGACGTGTCCGTCCGGTACGCGTGTGATCGCCTCGGTCAAGCGGAGGGCGCCGCGGTCGGTCTCGGAGAAGTAGCCGGTCTCTTCCCATGCGGGCAGCACGGCGATCCGGTCGGGATTTTCGCCCTTGTTGAGGGCGTCGCGGGTGTGCATGCGCAGACAGAACGCGCAGCCGTTGATCTGGGAGGTGCGGATCTTCAGCAGCTCGACCAGGAGTGGGTCAAGGCCCGCTGCGGCGGCGGACTCTTCTATCTCTGATGACAAGGCGATGAGGGCCTTGTAGGCGGCCGGGTTCTGCTTGCCGATGTTGACGCGCTGGGTGTCGGTCATGGTTCCTTCGATTTTTTCGTGGGGCCTTGCGCCGCGTTTCGGGCGGCGTCCTGGTGGCTGGTGGGGTGTGTTCCGGCGAGGGCAGAGTCCGTGAGGAGCGTTGCTGCCCGCTGCGTGCCCCGCGCTACGCTCTCGGGTCGTCGACCTTGAGCTTGTCTCCCGGGTCGGAGACCAAGATGACCAGGAGCTTGGCTCGTTCGGTCCGGCTGGTGTTCTCGGTGAGGACATGGTGGGCGCCTGGCTGTTCGACCCAGTTCCCGCCCTGGTGGTAGGTGGTCACGGGCTGGTTGTCGAGCTTGCTGCGCACAGTGCCTTCGAGGACGTAGGCGTGGACGAACGCCGGGCCGTGCCGGTGCGGCACGGCGCGTGCGCTGGGCGGGAAGTCGACGACCGCGGAGGTGAACGTCTTGCCCGTCACGTTCGGCAGGGCCTGCTGGAGCAGGGGGTCCGGGTTCAGGTGGGGTGCTTCGATGACGCGATGACGGTCGGCGTCCTGGTGTGGGTGGGCTGGGCCGAGGCGATAAAGCCGGTGGCCGCAGCCGGCGTGGCAACGACCAGGAGGCCGCCGGCGATCCGCATGGTGATCACGGGGGGTCTCCTGGTCAGTCTTCGGTGATGCGGATGATCGTCTTACCGGGGGTGCGCGGGCCGGGGGCGAAGACGGCGGGTGCTTCGGCGAGTGGCCGCACGGCGCCGACGATCGGCTTGAGCCGTCCGTCCCTCAGCCGCGTAGCGAGGTCGATGAGCCGGGCACGGTCGGGTTCGACCACGAAGAAGACCGCCCGTCCGTCCTTGGGCCGGACCTTGGGCGGCATGGCGATGGTGACGAGCGTGCCACCGGCTCGGACCAGGGTGGCCGAGCGGTCGAGGATGTCGCCGCCGATCACGTCGAACACGACGTCGGCCTCGCCGACGTCCTCCAGATTCTCGGTCTGCAGGTCCAGGAAGGTGTCGACGCCCAGGGCGAGTGCCCTGTCCCGGTCGGAAGCCCGGCCGGTGCCGATGACACGGGCGCCGACCTCGCGGGCGAGCTGTACCGCGATCGAGCCGACTCCGCCCGCGGCACCGTGGATCAGGACGGTCTGGCCTGTGGTGAGGCGGCCGTGGTCGAACAGACCCTGCCAGGCGGTCAGCCCGGAGATCGGCAGTGCGGCGGCCACAAGGTGGTCGATGTCCGCCGGCAGCGGCGCGAGGTTTCGGGCTTCCACAGCGGCGTACTCGGCGAGCGAGCCGTTGCGGGTCCAGTCGGCCAGGCCGAACACCCGCTGGCCGACACTCAGGCCGGTGGTGCCGTACCCCAGCTCTACGACGACACCCGACAACTCATGCCCGGGCACGCTTGGCGTCCGGTCGCGGCCTGCGCGATCGACCCACGTGCCCGGCCAGTCCAGCTCGCCCGGGGTGAAACCCGCCGCGTGCACCCGCACGATGACGTCGTTCTCGGCCGCATGGGGGTAGGGCATGTCCGTCAGGGACAGTCCGGCGAGACCGGCGTCACGGTCTCGCACAGTGATGGCTTGCATACAGATCCTTACCGGGAGGGGCGACTCGAGCGCGCAGCCCGTTCACACAGGGCTCATAGCGGCTCGTCATCGGGAAGATGCAGCAGGTGGATGTATGCCGTTGCGCATGATCGATTTCACCTGCTCGCGCATTCCTTCGTCGCCCGTTTTACGTTCTCATCAGGGAGACGAGGTGGCCCCTCCGGGTGTGACAGCTCAGACGCGCGAGAGTTTGTCGGGATTGATGACCCTGCGGTACGCGGTGATCAGACCGTCTGTGATCTGGACCGTGTCGACGGAGTAGACCCGGCCTTCGCGGTAGAACACCAGGGCGAGCTCGCCGCCGACCTCGGCGAAGTCGATGTGGTCGGGGTGCCACTGGCGTCCCACACGCACCATGACCTCGGCGACGCGCTCGTCGCCGTGGATGAGCTTGCGTGCCGCGGAGATCTTGCCGCCGCCGTCGGTGACGTAGACGGCGTCCGGGTGCAGGAGTCTGACCAGGCCGGCCAGGTCCCCGGCCTCGTACGCGGAACGGAAGACCGCGAGGACGCGTTCGCGTTCCGCCTTCGACGCCTGCGGCGTGGACTGCTTCGCCTTGGCCACCCGCCGTCGCGCCCGGGAGGCGAGTTGTCGGGCACCCGGCACGGAGACGCCCAGGACTTCGGCGATCTGGCCGAACTCAAGACCGAAGACATCGTGCAGGATGAAAGCCACCCGTTCCGGCGGGGACAGCTCCTCCATGATCAGCAGCATCGCCGAACTGACGGACTCATCGACGAGTACCGGCTGCGCCGCGTCCGGCCCGGTCAGCAGCGGCTCAGGCAGCCACGGTCCGACATAGGTCTCCCGACGGACCCGGGCACTCTTGAGAATGTCGTAAGACCGCCGCGCGGCCACCGTCACCAGCCAGGCCCGCAAATCACCGATGTCCTGGAGATCCGCTCCTGCCGCCCGCAGCCACACATCCTGGGTCACGTCCTCGGCATCGGCCACGCTTCCCAACAGCCGGTAGGCCACACCGAAAACCGCGGGCCGGTACCTCTCCCATCCGGCTCCGAGCGAGTCCTCCTGCTCAGACCGTCCGAGCCCGTGGCCGTCACCCATAGAGATCGCAACCTCCTCCAGCTTCCGGATTCAGCCTAGCCAACCGAACTCGGGACCTTCGCGGACGGTTCCACCGGCCCGGAGGGCGTGTCAGCGTTATGGCGCTTCCAAGATTTACGTAGCCGTTGATCCTTTCGGCGAGCCGGCGATCCGGCGATCCGCTGATGCGGCGAGGGGGTCGGCGGCAGGCTTGGGTTGTGTGTCGTCGTACTTGATGATCTGTTGCCCCAGTTGGCCTCGATGCGGGTTGAACAGGTGGAGGTCGGCGCGGGCATGGTGCGCATTTCGGCTCTGACCAGGGATGACGTGCCCAAAGTGTGTCCGGGATGCGGGCGGGTGTCGGACCGGGTGCACTCCCGGTATGTGCGGCACGTTGCGGACGAGGCAGTGGGCGGCCGCCGTGTGATGATCGATTGGAAGAGCCACTTGTCTGACAGACCGGCCGTCGGCCGGCGATGGGCAGCCCACCCGCTGTCGGCCGGTGGCGACCGGAGCACAGCGGGCGGCAGTGGCTGTCCGGGCTCGGGTGGAGCTTGCGGTGCGCCTATTTCGCCAGAGATTCGGCGACGAGTCGCCAGATCTCCGCGGCCAGGTCCATGTTGCCGCTCTGCTGGGCCTGCTCGGCGAGCTCCCGCAGCCCGGCGAGCGCCTGAGTCTGCTCGCCCTCCAGGAGCAGCACGCGGTTGCGCAGTACGTCGAGCCTGATCCGATCCTGGTACGCCAGCAGGTCGTCGAAGCCGACCAACTGGTCCAACAGTGAGCGCGCCTCGTCCAGGCGGCCGGTGACGACGGCGACGCGGGCGCGCACCGCCAGCAGCTGCTGCTCAACGGTGGGTGTGCCTGCGAACGGCAGGGCTCCCTGGACTTCTTCGACGCGCTGCTGGGCGGCTTCCGTTCTGGGTGGATCGGCCATGAGGTAGAGCCGGGCCAGATTGAGGCGCAGTCCCATCCACACCGTCAGATCGTCCCGGCCGTCGAAGCCGCGGGCGGCCTTCTCCATCAGCTCGGTCGCGGCACCGAGATCGCCTTGACGGGTGCGGACGTTGGCAGCGGTCCACAGGGCTTCCGCCCAGCGCGGTCCCGAGCCCCCCTTGGTCAGGGTGAGCAGCTCGTCGGTGTAGCCGGCGGCGTCGGGGTAGCGCCCGGCCTCGCCCAGCGCCGACACCAGGGCGAGCAGCGTCGAGATCTGCACGCGGGCCGGCAGTTGCTCGCGCTTGGCCAGCTCGTGGGCGCGCGTCGCGGTGTCGACGGCGCCGGCGATCTCACCGGTGGCGCGCATACATCGGGCCAGCTCGGCCAGGGCCCTGGCCTGCAGTTCGGACAGCCCGATCTCTGCGCTGAGCGCGGCCAGTTCGTCGAGGCGCGCCCGCTGCTCGGGGTATTCCTGCCGCCGTCGACGCCAGTCGGCGACTTGCCAGAGTGCCTGCCAGCGCAGCAGCGGGTCCTCGCCGTCCGAGGCCTTCAGTGCTTGGCTGAGCGTCTCGCCGGTTTCGTCCTGGCCCAGTCCGGTCGCCAGCGTCAGACTGCGCGCGAGCGAGGTCGCCGTGGATTGGGTGAGTTCGGCGGGGCTGATGCCCAGCTGCGCGGCCAGATGTGCGACGGCCCGCTCGGTGGGCTGACGCGCACCGGACTCCAGCCGGGACAGGTATCCCGCGGACATGCCCTCGCCTGCGAGCGCGGTGAGTGTCAAGCCGCGCTCGGTCCTCAGTTGCCTGAGTCGGCGGCCGAAGACTGGCTGCTCGAGCATGTCCGAACTCCTGGTCAGCGATGACGTCTTCCGACGTCCGGAGGGGTGCGTCACGCACGACCCTAACTCATTTGCCCATTTCGAGGCAATCTCTTGCCGTCCCGGGATCGATCCCCGCGCATATTTGGCAATTATGTTTGGCAACACCTTGCCAAGAGTGAGGCAATGGTCCTAACGTTCCCGTCGTTCGCCGGACGAACCCGTCGCGGCCAACACCCCCAAGAGCCACAGGAGTAGGAGCGCACGATGCAGAAGTTCGACACCCCCGCCCCGGTCTCCGCCGTCCTCGACATCCCTGCGGTACGCATCCGGCTCGTCGCCGCCGACCGGACCGACACCACGGTCGAGGTCCTGCCCGCCGACGCCTCGAAGAGCCGCGACGTGAAGACGGCGGAGCAGACCCAGGCCACCTACGACGACGGCGTCCTGCGCATCGAGACTCCGGCCGCCGACAACCGGATCCTCGGCAACTCCGGGTCCATCGAGGTCACCGTTCATCTGCCGGCCGGCTCCCGCGTCGAAGCGAAGGCGGCCAGTGCCGAGTTCCGGGCCGTGGGCCGGCTCGGCAACATCGTCTTCACGGGGGGTTACCGCTCGGTCGAGATCGACGAGGCCGCCAGCGCCCGCCTCACCGTCCTCGACGGCGACGTCTCGGTCGACAGCCTGAGCGGTCCCGCCCAGATCAGCACCCAGCGGGGCAACATCCGGATCGCCGAGGCCGTACGCGGCACGCTCACCCTGCGCACCCAGCAGGGCGACATCTCGGTCGACGCCGCGGGCAACGTCTCCGCCTGCCTGGACGCCGACACCACCTACGGCCGCATCAGCAACGCACTCAAGAACACCGGCGACGGCGCTCCGGACCTGACCATCCACGCGACCACCGCCCACGGCGACATCACCGCGCGCAGCCTCTGACAACAAGGAGCTTCCACCATGGCCAAGACGACGAACACCACTTCCTCGACCGATGCGCCGTGGACCGGCATGGTTCCGGTCGACGACACGGCCCTGGCCGTCACCGACACCGGCGGTTCCGGCATCCCCGTGCTCTACCTCAACGGCCAGTTCGCCACCCAGGGATACTGGCGGCGGGTCATCGCCGAACTGGGGAAGGAATGGCGCCACATCACCTACGACGAGCGGGCTCGCGGCAGGAAGTCGATGCGTTCGGCGGACTGCTCCTTCGAGGCCGCCGTCCGGGACGTCGATGCGGTTCTCGCGGCCAGGGGCGTGGACCGGGCACTGGTGACGGGCTGGTCCTACGGAGCGTTCGTCGCCGCGCACTGGGCCAGCCGGAACCCGGACCGCACCGTGGGCGCCGTCCTGGTCGAGGGCGCGCAGCCGCACGACTGGCTGGATGAGGCCATGGAGCAGCGGATCCGGAAGCTGTTTCGGCGGATGGGCTGGTTCATGCCGCTGCTGCGCCCGACGGGCCTGACCCCGCGGATGAATGCCGAACAGATGGCGAACATCAACATCGAACTCGGCAAGCTCGCCCGCGAGCGCGAGCTGGGCCCCGTTCTGGACGACATCACCGTCCCGGCACGGTACGTGGTCGCTTCGGGGGCGTCCCTCGGAAGCCGCGGTGACGAGCAGGAACGGATCCGCGCCAGCCTCGATGCGGTGACCGCCCGCAACCCGAACATCCGCATCAGTGCGAAGGTCGCGAGCAACCACGATGTGATCCTGAAGAAGGACTTCCTGGCCGTCGCCGAGGCCGTACGCGAGGTCACCGCCCTCGACCGCGAGAGGCGCTGAAGACACGACCGACGGACTGACGGTCGGCCGGCTGCGCCGTCCGTCCTTGTCCCCGTCGTCCTTGCGAGGACGGGACCCGAGCCCTGTAGGTGCCCTGGTGGCCTCAACTGACGCAGGGTTCGGCCAGGAGTGAGCCGTCTGCACTCCCAGGTCATTCAGTGGCGGGTTTCTGACGTTCTGGGTCATGCCCCTTCGTCACTGCTGCGCGGCAGGTCGACGGTCTGTTCCTGGGGTCGCCGGGCCTGAATATGCGAGCCCACCGGTCCCGAGGCCGAAGGGGCCGAGGGTCTGATCGGCAACGCCGATGAGGTCAAGGCTGCCAAGCCGAGGGGGAGGTCTCCGACGGGCGGAGGTCAGGCCCAGCTGAACCCGTGCAGCCGACGGGCGGTGCCACCGGTGCTCGTATGCGCAGTGGACGCGCCGCCTGCCGGCGCCCGGTGGCGAGTCCGGAGTAGTGCGACTTGATCTCGGCGAGGCTGATCCGTTGGGAAAGGGCCTTTGACCTGTGGCGGAGGCCTTTTTCGAACTTTCAGGGAGTGCCGGCGGTCGCCGCCGTCGACCCGCACCTCGCGGATGCCGGGATGGCCGGCGGCAGCCCGGTCGAGACAGGTGCACGTCACATCCCGCCCCAGGCGCCACTCCGTTCGGCTCTCAGGACTCCATCGCACCAACAGCCTCAGCCGCGTTTCCTGCCTCACCCCGCCAGCGGGCGGAGTCCGGGTCAGCAGCCGCTGCCCATGGGGGTGAAGTCCATGCGGGTGTGTTCGTCCGTGGCGATGGCCGTGTTGTAGGTGGTTCTGCTGACCTGGTACCAGACATCGTCCTGTGTCGTGTCGCCGCCGACGTCGTCCAAGCTGACGCACCACTGCTCCGGCCGGACGATGCGCGTGTAGGTCTCGGTCCCGCTGCGGACCTGCTTGCAGGTCTTGGCCTGCTCGGTCGAGTACCAGGTGCGGGTATGCCGCTTGGTGCCCGAGCCGGTGCTGGTCGTGTGTTTGACCCGCCGCGTGGTCGTGGTGCACTTCTTCGTCATGTGCGGCCGTGTGGCCCGGGTGGTCCTGGCGGCGCGGTGACGGATCTCGTCCCGGAGGCCGAAGACGCCGGCGTCGGCCGTGGTGGCCGCGTCCGGCTGGGGCTCCTCGGCAACGCTCCCGCTGTCCTGACCGACGTCGACCGAGTAGTCCGTGCCGTCGTCGTGGACGTCACTCCCGCGGCTGCACGCGCCGAGCCCGGCTATCAGCACCGCTGTCACGGCGGCCGCTGCAAGTCGCTTGAACATGTCTTCCTTCACGATCGACGGCCCGCAGCGTATCCGATCAGCTGTTCACCTCGTCGAAGGGCTCGTCGTGCCGGCGCCAGTCGGCGGTGCCGTCGGCGTAGATGTGCAGCATGAACTCGGCGACCTGGCTGCCGTCAGGGAGCGTCGTGGTGAGGGCGCCGCGGATCAGGGTGCAGCAGGCGCCTGCGGTTCGTACGCGTTCTGCCACCAGGGCGAAGTGTTCGGGACGGTGATACAGGCCATGAACGAGCAGCACGGCGGTCGATGCGCACGCCTCCTCGGGCCGGTGTCAGACGAATGATCCAGGGTCGGTCAGCCGTACCGTTGCAGCAGTCCGTCCACGTACGACTCCAGTCGTTCTCCCAGCACATCGGACGTCAGATCGTCTCGCCCGAGGTCACGCCACGGGCCAGCCAGCTTCGCCGCGTCGGGGCAGTAGTGCAGGGCGTCCAGCAGCCGCCAGTACAGGTGGTCGAGGTCGTCGGCGAGGTCCCGGCCGCCCTGTGCCTCGTACCGCTCGGGGAAGCCCAGCCCGTACTCCGGCCCGTGCAGCAGCGCGAGCGCGGTCGAGCAGTGCGCCACGTCCAGGTCGGCAGGCCCCCATGAGGTCTCGACCCAGTCCACGATGCCGGTGATCCGCAAGTCCTGCCCAGCTCCACTGAAGAGCACGTTCCCGGGGTGGAAGTCGCGGTGCAGGAAGCAGCCTTCGTACGGCGGCGGGTCGCGGCGGATCACGTCCACGGCCCGCTTCCACAGAGAACCGTCCGGGGTCCGGACGCGCTCCGGGGACGTCCATGCCTGGTAGGTACGCGGTTTTTCGTCCGGTACGACGCCGTGGAAGCGGACGAGCTGGCCCGCGAGCAGGTCCAGTCGCCGGTCGAGGTCGTCCTCGTCCACGCGGACGCGGCCCGGGAGCGCGGACATCAACAGGGTCGGGTGGTCGCAGTGCTGGGCCGTGGCGTCCACAGAGACGACCTCGGGAGCTGGAATGCCCGCCTGCCCGGCGAGCAGCGCCAGGACGGATGCCTCGCGGGTTAGTAGCCCGGGTGCGTGGTGGCGGAAGAACGGCTTCACGAAGGTCCGTTGCACCAGGTCCGTGCCGGCGTCGAGTGTGAGCCGGCGCATCTGAGAGCTCCAACCACCGGACAGCAGGCGCGAGTCGGCGACCGAGCGACCATCGCCGAGCTGCTTGGCCACCCACGCACGCGTGGCCGTCCAGCCACGGTCGTCGAGGCCGGTCAGCACCGCCTCCACGAACTTCCGTCGGTCGTTGTCGTGATCGCGGAACCACATTTCCAGCCGGTGCTGCGTGTCCGGAAGGTCGAACCGCGTGTATTGGGCGCGCGCGGTCAGTGCGTCCTGTACGGACTCTGTCACCGCGGGTGGGATCACCGCGTCCGTGCCCGGCACGGCGAGCACCGCCCGGCCCTCGTATGCCCGCAGCGCCTGAAGCGCGTGCGCCTGCCGCCAGCCGTCCGGCTGCCGGATGATCTCGCTGAACCGGCCCTTTCCGTCCCCGAAGGGCACGTCCCACGCCTCGGGGGTGTACACAGCGGGCGCGCACAGCCCCAGGGCCGTCACTCGATCCCCGTAATGCCGGACGAGATCGGCCACCGTCTGCCCGCTCATGCCGAACCCCACCAGGACCAGCGACCCGTCCGCCCCCGCATACACATCGATCACCGCGACGGCCTGCTCGAACCGTCGCCGCAGGCTCAACTCGCCCAGCTTGCCGGTGCTTTTGCCGTGCCCGGAGAAGTCGAAGGCGATTCCTCGACTGCCGTGGGCCACGAACTCATCCACCAGAGGAAGCAGTTGCTCCGTGCTGCTGGTGCCTGCGCCATGCAGCACCACGGTGGTGGCCCCGGAAGGATCCCCGCCGTACACACCGCTGAGCCGTTCACCGTCGTGGTCGTGCGTGAAATCGAAAAGCACGCCCCCTATTCACTCACGCCGCCCCTTCTTGAGTGCGTCCCGTGAGTTCGCGACTCTGGGACTGCTGCGCAGTCCTGATCCGGGGTGGTGCGCCTTCGGATGCGGGGTGGTCGGCCGGCCTGCGTACAGGACCCGTTCCGGGTCCGGATCACGGAGGCGGTCGGTAGCCGCCGGTGTACCCGACCTCTTGTCAGACACCGCTGTTACGTTGACGCGAGGATCTTGATTCGACCTCTGGAGAGGGCGTATGTACGACGAACGGCTCGCCGAGTTCTCCCGCGAGCGGCTGGACGGCCGTCCGATTCCCGACGATCTGCGCGTGCTGCTGGTGGCGCAGTGGGAAGGCCGCACCGACTTCGCCCGCCTTCTCGACCTCGACTTCTTCGAGGCGGGAGAGGTCCATCCGCTTCTGGACACCAGCTATCTGAGCGAGAAGGAACTCGCGGATCCGGAGATGCAGGCCGTCAACGCCGCAGCCGCGCAGATGGCCCAGTACGTCAAGCTCGTGGCAAAGGGAGGGAACGGGTGGGTCGGCTACTGGCTGCACCCCGGCGAACCCGCAGACCGCGTCTGGCACCTCATTGAGCTGGACACCGAGTTCACCTTCTGGGGCCTGGCCGGCCGTACCCTGGCCGAGGGGTGCGCCGCCGAGCGGGCCAGGTATCAGGACGAGCCCGACAGGCGAATCGCGTTCACACAACTGGCCGCCGAACTCGCCGAGCTTGGCCTGCCGCTGAGCAATCAGGACTATGACGCCCTCGACGACGCCGAGTACACGGTGGACCCGGAGGAACTCATGAAGGAGTTGACCGAAGCCGAACGTGAGAAGCTCGGCCTTCGCTGAGCGGGGAGACTCCAGCGCTCCGGGTGCCGCAAGGGGAGATGGCTGCCGTATCGGCCGCCGCTGGTCATGAGGTGTCTCGTTCGTGGGCCGAGCGGGCGATGTGGCGACGTGACCTGCCACAACCATCGGTGTTCCCTTCTGGAACGGCAGCAGCTTCCTGCACTTCCCGACGGGATTCAGGGAGCGACGGGTGGCCCCGATTGCACGAGTCCCGACTGGTAGGCGACGACGACCAGCTGGGCTCGGTCGCGGGCCTGGAGCTTGGTCATGGCACGTTGGATGTGGGTGCGGATGGTCAACGGGCTGAGGCAGAGTGCGGCGGCGATGTCCGTGTTGGACATGCCGTGTGCGGCCATGATCATCACTTCTCGTTCGCGTGCGGTGAGGGAGCTGAGCTGTTCCGGCAACCCTGCGTCGGCGGCCGGCTCGGGTGTCACCAGAAAGCGGCTCACGAGCATCTTGGTCGCGGCTGGGGAGAGCAGGGCGTCGCCGTCGGCGACGGTGCGGATCGCGTCGAGGAGGGCGTCAGCTGTGACGTCCTTGCCGAGGAACCCGCTCGCTCCGGCGCGCAGTGCGCGGGCGACGTACTCGTCGGTCTCGAACGTGGTGAGGATGAGGATGCGGACGGCCGAGAGGGCGGGGTCGGTACAGATGGCGGTCGTGGCGGCCAGACCGTCGGTGCCGGGCATGCGGATGTCCATGATCACGACGTCGGGGTGGAGCGTCCCGGCAAGTGTGACGGCTTCCGCACCGTCGGACGCTTCACCGACGACTTCCAGGTCGCTGGCTGAGTTGATCAGGATGCGGAAGGTGTGCCTGAGAAGAGCCTGATCGTCGGCAAGGAGCACTCGGATGGTCATGGGGTTCCCGGTCAGAAGTGGAGGGGAAGTTCGGCGAGGGCCGTGTAGCCACCGTCGGGGCGAGGGCCCGCGACGAACCGGCCTCCGGCGGAGAGGGCGCGTTCACGCATGCTGATGAGTCCGAACCCTGAGTTCACGGCCGTCGAGGCCGTTGCGGCGGGCTGTCCTCGCTTGTTGCTGATCTCGATCTTCAGCACGTCGTCCGTGTAGGTCAGCGTCACTTGTGCCGTGGGGGTTCCGGCGTGCTTGGTGACATTGGTGAGCGCCTCTTGGATGATCCGGAACGCGGTCAGGTCCACGGCGGGGGAGAGCGGCCGGATCTCTCCCTCGGTCGTGACGGCGACATCGAGGCCGGTGGTCGCGAGAGCCGCCACCATGGCGGGGAGCTGGTCGAGTTTCGGGGTCGGCTGGAGGGGCGAGTCGCAGTCTTCGGGGCGGCGCAGCAGCCTTACCGTCGCCTTCAGTTCGCGCAGGGCGGTGGCGGTGGTGCCGCTCAAGCCGGTGAGCAGTTGCTCCGCCTGTTCGGGGTCGTTGCGGATGAGGTGCGCCGCGGTGATTGCCTGGGCGTTGGCGAGCGTGAGGTGGTGGGCTACGACGTCGTGGAGTTCGCGGGCGATGCGTACGCGTTCCTCCGCGACCCGGCGCAGCGCTTCCTCCTCTCGGGTGTGTTCCGCGTATTCGGCACGGGCCCGCAGCGAGTCGGTGAAGGCGCGGCGCAGCCGTAGGGCGGAGCCCCAGGCGACGGGGAGGAGCAGGGTCAGAGCCGGATTCAGCGTCACGATGATGAAGCTGGCGTAGCGGGGCGCCTGCAAGACCGCGACGGGGATCATGAGCACGACTACGCCAAGGCCGAAGAGGTGAGCGGTCCGACGCTCGTCGAGGAGCGCGAGCCAGAACAACGCCACCATGACGGGGGCGAGCAGAAGCATGGTGGTGAGGTAGCCGACGCTCACCGCGGCGATGGCGCAGACGCCTGTGACGACGACGACGGGGCGAGGATGGGTTCGCCGCCACAGCAGGGCGGCGGTGGCGATGATGCCCAGGACCAGCCCGGGCCACCAGGCGATCGGTTCCCGCACATCCCATGTGCCGAGGAAGCTTGCCGAGACCACGCATGCGAACACGCAGGTGATCAGCGCAGCGTCCATGACGCGAGGGTGGTCGAGAGCAAAGCGGCGGGCTGCGCTGGGCATCGCGGTCTCCGATTGCGGTGGCTGTCAGATCAATGGTGGAACATCCGCCGGTGAAGGCAGTTGAGGTCCGCCCGGCATCGTCGGGCGGACCTCACCGGGGAGTGGTAGATAGGGATAGCACACCTCAGAACACCACTCACCATCCACATAATAACGGTTTGCGGGGGGTGGGGGTTAA